>JALAGK010000161.1 GCA_022712475.1 Enterobacteriaceae bacterium | reverse complement strand
CGATAAGTGAGACTCGCCATAACTGTTCGCGTAATGTACGTTCTGTGGGCCGCTTAAAATACAAGACTCTTTTATCAACACATAGGGAAATCATCATGATCAAAACGAAAATAGCGCTTTCATGTCTCTCACTGTTTGTCTCTTTTAATGCGTTGGCACTTTTGCCGCCGGGAAATGACGTCACCACCACACCCGATCAATATTATCTTAAAAATGAGCAAGCTGTAGACAGCCTGGCATTGTTGCCGCCGCCGCCAGAGCCGGGCAGTATTTTATTATTAAATGACCAGGCCATGTATGAAAAAGGGCGTCTTCTGAGAAATACCGAGCGCGGGAAACAGGCGGTAGAAGATGCTAACCTCGCGGCAGGCGGTATTGCCAACGCGTTTTCCACGGCATTTGGCTATCCCATTAATGCGAAAGACGCGCCAGAAATCTATAAGCTGCTGACGAATATGATTGAAGATGCGGGCGATCTGGCAACGCGTAGCGCAAAGGTGAAATACATGCGTATCAGGCCGTTTGCGTTTTATAACGTACCGACCTGTAACACCAAAGAGCAGGACAAGCTATCCACCAACGGTTCATATCCGTCGGGGCATACGTCTATCGGTTGGGCTTCAGCATTAGTACTGGCAGAAATCAACCCAGCGCGTCAGGACACGATTTTCAAGCGTGGTTATGAGTTAGGACAAAGCCGGGTGATATGTGGCTATCACTGGCAAAGCGACATTGACGCCGCACGTGTTGTTGCCGCAGCAACCGTTGCGACGCTGCATTCCAATGCTGAGTTCCAGAAGCAATTGCAAAAGGCGAAGGAGGAATTTGCACGCCTGGCGAAATAACGCAGGAGGCTGATTAAGACCCCGTTTTCTGAGGCCATATATCTACTGGTATACGCAATAAAAAGGCCGCAGCTATGCTGCGGCCTTTTTTGCCAGGACCGTGTGTAATCAGTCAGCGCGGCCCATGTAGCGACGCTCGGCAATATGAACGCGAATTTTCTCACCAGACACCAGATATTCTGGCACCTGAACTACCAGCCCGGTAGATAACGTAGCAGGCTTAGTGCGCGAGCTGGCAGAAGCACCTTTGATACCCGGTGCGGTCTCGGTTATTTCCAGATCAACCGTCTGCGGCAGTTCAAGCGCCAGCAGCTGTCCGTCCCACGTCAACACCTGGATGCCAGGCATGCCGCCTTCGGGGATAAACTGTAATTCGTCGGCAATCTGCTCGTGGCTGAAGGTATACGGCGTATAGTCTTCATCATCCATAAACACATATTCATTGCCATCCACGTAAGAGAACGTCACGGCGCGGCGTGAAAGCTGGATGGAGTCCAGGATATCGTCGCCTTTAAAGCGCTCTTCCACCTTAAGTCCGGTACGCACGTCGGAAAAACGCATTTTATACAGCGTGGCCGCACCACGGGCGCTGGGGGCCTGAATATCGATATCTTTTACCAGCAGCAGCTTGCCGTTGTAATTAATGGCCATACCGCGCTTGATTTCGTTAGCTCTTGGCATTGGGAAGTCCTGTACGAATAGGGGAAAAATATCGCGTCAAGGTACTCGCGAGGCAGCGTGCAGGCAAGTATTTTCCCACACGCCGGCGGACCCCGGTAAATCTGCTGGTAAGGTGTGGGTCAGACTGATAGAGTCCGCGTTTCCATCCACCCAGAGAATACGCTATGCAATGCCGCCCAGACTGTGGTGCCTGCTGCACGGCGCCGTCTATTTCCAGCCCCATTCCGGGTATGCCGCAGGGCAAACCCGCTAACACACCCTGTGTTCAACTTGATGAACATCAACGTTGCAAACTGTTTGCCTCACCGCTGCGCCCGCAAGTGTGTGCCGGACTTCAGCCTTCATTTGAGATGTGTGGAGCCAGTCGCCAGCAGGCGATGGCGTTTCTGATTCACCTGGAAGCGCAGACTGCGCCTTAAGCTGTCCTCATTACCTCAGACACCGCACGATAAGGATAATCCCCACGCCTGTCACAATAATCTGTGAACGCTGCTGATAGCGTTGGGACCTCTGCACTACACCAGTTATCAGCTCTCGCGAGTAGTTTGAGGTAAAGCCATCTGACCGGGTATCACACCCTTAAAATAAACGACACAACTGCACGCAAGAATGCCGTATTGGGCACTGGTTACGCATATGTGCATTGCTCGCCTGCGTGGTATGACGTTGTTAACCACTCAGCACATGGTAGAGCGTGGTTTCAGGATATTACAGTATGCCAACCATTCACTTTGCTGCTGATGAGGTCGTTGCTGAAGCTGTGCTGATAGATATCAGGAGAGTCCGTTATTACCCGCCTGCACCAAACAGATTGGTGCTGAAATGTGCTGAAGGTCTAATTTTTGAGATGTTTCTAACGGGATGACTTGTGGAAAACGACAAAATTTCACACACTCCTTGAAACGTTTCAGCTTTCATTTCGCCAGTTTGCCTGCTCTTTGCGGGCTTTTACAGGCACTACTAGCTGAAACGATTCTACAGACGGGAGACAACAATAATGTTCCAGTTATCTGTGAAGGATATCCACCCCGCGCAGCAGGCTGCGGATAAAAACGCGGCAATTCGCCAGGTGGCCGACGCGCTGGAGCAGGCAGGAAACGTAGCACCAGGCTACGTCGATGGCATGCTCCAGCGCGAAACGCAGACATCCACCTTTCTTGGTAATGGCATCGCCATTCCGCATGGCACAACCGACACCCGTGACCAGGTGCTGAAAACCGGTGTGCAGGTATTCCAGTTCCCGCAGGGGGTTCCCTGGGGCGACGGGCAAACCGCCTATGTGGCTATCGGTATTGCTGCCAGTTCTGATGAACACCTTGGCTTGCTGCGTCAGCTTACTCATGTTCTGAGTGATGATGCGGTGGCTGAACAGCTTAAAACCGCGCCGGATGCAGAAACCCTGCGCGCGCTGTTGATGGGTGAAAAACAGACCGCCGGACTGATTTTTGACGCCAGTACGCTGTCGCTTGACGTCGCGGCAAACGATCTTGTTACGCTTCAGGCGTTGAACGCAGGCAGGCTTAAAGCCGCCGGGGCAGTGGATGCGGCATTTGTCAGCAGCACCGTCAGCCAGCCTCCGCTGTGTCTGGGGCAGGGTATCTGGCTTAACGACAGCACCGAGGGCAATCTGGCAAGTGGCGTTGCCATCGCGCGCCCGCAGACGCCGTTTTACGTCAATAGCGAGCCGGTAGCCATGCTGCTGACGGTGTCCGTCACCGATGACGCACCGTTACAGGTGCTAAGCCGCCTGAGTGACCTGCTGATGCAGCGTAAAGCTGAACAGTTGCTGAACGCGGATAGCGTCACGTTACTGGATATCCTGACGCGTGAGGCAGATGAGCCGCAAAATCCTCAGGCCCTGAGCGCAGAATTTGTTATCCGCAATGAGCACGGGCTGCACGCCCGTCCCGGCACAATGCTGGTCAATACCATTAAGCAATTCAGAAGTGAGATTACTGTGGTGAACCTTGACGGAACGGGCAAACCGGCTAATGGCCGCAGCCTGATGAAAGTAGTCGCGCTGGGCGTGAAAAAAGGCCATCGCCTGCGTATTACCGCCAGCGGCGACGATGCTGAACAGGCGCTGAAAGGGATTGGCGAGGCCATCGCAGCGGGTCTGGGGGAGGGTGTAGCATGAGCAGACGCGTTGCAACCATTACGCTAAACCCGGCCTATGACTTAGTGGGATTCACGCCGGAAATTGAGCGCGGGGAAGTTAACCTGGTACGCACAACTGGCCTGCATGCTGCTGGTAAGGGCATTAACGTTGCCAAAGTACTGAAAGATTTAGGCATTGATGTGACCGTAGGCGGTTTCCTGGGCAAAGACAACCAGGACGGTTTTCAGCATTTGTTCAGCGAACTTGGTATTGCCAACCGCTTCCAGGTCGTCCAGGGTCGCACGCGTATTAACGTTAAACTTACCGAAAAAGACGGTGAGGTGACGGACCTGAACTTCTCCGGTTTTGACGTCACGCCGGGGGACTGGGAGCGTTTTGTCAATGACTCCCTGAGCTGGCTTGGTCAGTTCGATATGGTCTGCGTGAGCGGTAGCCTGCCTGCGGGCGTGAGCCCGGATGCCTTCACCGACTGGATGGTGCGCCTGCGCAGCCAGTGTCCCTGCATTATTTTCGACAGCAGTCGTGAGGCGCTGGTCGCCGGGCTGAAAGCTGCCCCCTGGCTGGTGAAGCCGAACCGTCGCGAGCTGGAAATCTGGGCGGGTCGCAAGTTACCAGAAATTGGCGATGTGGTCGCTGCCGCGCATCAACTGCGCGAACAGGGGATTGCTCACGTGGTGATTTCACTTGGCGCAGAAGGTGCGCTGTGGGTGAACGCTTCCGGCGCGTGGATTGCTAAACCGCCAGCTTGTGAAGTGGTCAGTACGGTGGGCGCGGGCGATTCGATGGTTGGCGGTCTGATTTATGGCCTGCTGATGCGCGAATCCAGCGAGCACACGCTGCGTCTTGCCACAGCGGTTGCTGCGCTGGCCGTTAGCCAGAGCAATGTCGGTATCACCGATCGTACCAAACTGGCGGCCATGATGGCGCGCGTCAGCTTACAACCCTTTTAAATTCTGTCGGGAGAAGCCCCAATGAAAACGCTGCTGATTATTGACGCTGGCTGCGGGCAGGCGCGTGCGTATCTGGTAAAAACGCTGCTTGCCAGTGCCGCTGGTGAGGCGGGCATCGCCTTTACCGACAACCCGCATGACGCAGAACTGGCCATTGTTGTAGGCGGTGCGCTGCCTGCAGACAGTGCGCTGGACGGCAAGCTGGTTTATCGCGGTGATATCGACCATGCTGTGCAGTATCCGGCACAGTTTTTGAGTGAGTCCAAAAGTCAAGCGCAACCGTATCACGCTCCTGCGCCAGCATCCGAAGCTGGCGAACGTGCCAAACGTATTGTTGCGGTTACCGCTTGCCCGACGGGTGTGGCGCACACTTTTATGGCGGCAGAAGCCATTGAAACCGAGGCTAAAAAGCGCGGCTGGTGGGTGAAGGTGGAAACCCGTGGCTCCGTGGGCGCGGGCAATGCCATTACGCCACAGGAGATTGAAGAGGCTGACCTGGTGCTGGTGGCGGCAGATATTGAAGTGGACCTGGCGAACTTTGCCGGTAAGCCGATGTACCGCACCTCAACCGGCCTTGCGCTGAAGAAAACCGCGCAGGAGTTTGATAAAGCACTGGCGCAGGCTACGGTGTATCAGCCTTCTGGTCAGGCACCGGCAAGTCAGGAGAACAAAAAAGAGGGCGGCGGCGCCTATCGCCACCTGTTGACCGGTGTGTCTTATATGCTGCCGATGGTAGTTGCGGGCGGCCTGTGTATTGCGCTGTCGTTTGTGTTCGGTATTGAGGCCTTTAAAGAGAAGGGGACGCTTGCCGCCGCGCTGATGCAAATTGGCGGAGAAAGCGCCTTTGCGCTGATGGTGCCGGTGCTGGCGGGCTATATCGCTTTCTCCATTGCCGACCGCCCGGGCCTGACTCCGGGTCTGATTGGCGGGATGCTGGCGGTCAGCACCGGTTCCGGATTTATTGGCGGTATCATCGCCGGTTTCCTTGCCGGTTATGTGGCGAAGCTTATCAGTTCAAAACTGAAACTTCCGGCAAGCATGGAGGCGCTCAAGCCTATTCTTATCATCCCGCTGATTTCAAGCCTGGTGGTGGGGCTGGCGATGATTTACATCATTGGTACGCCGGTTGCGAAAATCCTTGAAGGCTTGACTCACTGGCTGCAAACCATGGGTACGGCGAATGCCGTGCTGCTGGGCGCGATTCTGGGTGGCATGATGTGTACCGACATGGGGGGGCCGGTCAACAAGGCGGCTTATGCCTTTGGTGTTGGCCTGTTGAGTACCCATACTTATGCGCCGATGGCGGCGATCATGGCTGCAGGTATGGTGCCACCGCTGGCGCTGGGGCTGGCAACGCTTCTTGCTCGCCGCAAGTTTGATAAGGCGCAGCAGGAAGGCGGCAAGGCTGCCCTGGTACTGGGTCTGTGTTTTATTACTGAAGGCGCAATCCCATTTGCGGCGCGTGACCCCATGCGCGTACTGCCATGCTGTATTCTGGGCGGCGCGGTAACCGGTGCCATCTCAATGGCGGTGGGCGCGCAACTTATGGCGCCACACGGTGGACTGTTTGTGCTACTCATCCCTGGCGCGATTACGCCGGTGCTGGGTTACCTGCTGGCCATTGTCGCTGGCACGCTGCTGGCGGGGCTGCTTTATGCCTTTCTTAAACGCCCGGAGAGCGCACTGGTAGAAAAAACAGCCTGATTCACGGCAATCCGGACAACCGGCACAGGTGACTGTGCCGGTTTTTTTATGGCGTTTACTGAGGCGCTGATGGCTGAAGTAACCTGTTTGTTTCCCCGGCGGGGAGTCAGATAAGTAAATATGCTACCTGGACGGCACAGTGACGGCACCGTTAACACACGACTTTTCTTTTTCCACAGCGTAATGAGGGTGATAAGGCGTTAGACAGCGCAGCGGCGGCTGGCATAGACTCATAACCTGCTCTTGATATTAACGACAGGGAATCAGGCTGTGAAACGTCATCTTCGTCGGTTGTTGAGTTCTGCCTTTCTTTTTATTACCGCTATCGGCCTGTGCCAGGCACAACCTGTGTTCAAACCGTTGGGTCCGACTATCGCGGACACCGGCTCTGCTTATTACCATTTTCGCAGCGCAATCTTTGATTCTGCCGACAAGCAGCGCCATTATAAAGTATGGCTGGCAATTCCCAACGGCGACGCACCACAGGCAGGTAGACCGGCGCTGGTGATACTTGACGGTAACGCCGCCATGTCAAAACTGAATGAGGCGCTGCTGGGGCGTATTGCTAAGGCAAAAGCCCCGGTACTGGTGGCGGTGGGTTACCAGACGGCATTGCCTTTTGACATCCCCTCTCGCACCCGCGATTACACCCCGCCAGGACCGATGTCCGGCCACCCTATCTATAAAGAAGACCAGGGCGGTGGCAGCGAGGCATTTCGACAGCTACTGCTGGACAGCATTCTGCCCTGGGCTGAAAGCCAGACACGCATCAATAAAAATGAACTGAGCCTGTGGGGCCATTCTTACGGCGGGTTGTTTGTTCTGGATACGTTTTACAGCGAGCCTGAGCGTTTTCGCCACTATTATGCGGCCAGTGCGTCCCTTGGCTGGGGCAAAGACGTGATGCTAACCCGCGCTCGCGCGCTCTCCCATGTCGCGCTGGCGGGAAAGCAGTTACAGCTTGATGAGGGCGATATGCCAGCGCAGGATAAAAACGCGCAGTTGGTGGAAATACTTAAGCTGAAGGGCATTAATGCGGATTATCGCGTTTATCCTGGCCTGAGCCATGGACCTATGTTTGAGGCCTCACTGTTAAAGACCATCAACGCTGTGGCGGGAGTGGCAGATGCCGGGCAGTAGCGAGACAGGTTCCTGACCTTAAAAAACGGGCGCTGCTGCGCCCGTTTCATATTCCAGGGGTAGGCGTTTACGCCACGGCCTGCTGGTCCTGCTGCGTTTTAAGCCAGGCAATTTCCTCAGCCCAGATATCCGGGTTGATGGTTTCAAGAATCAGCGGGATGCCGTCAAAACGGTTATCGCGCATTATCCAGCGAAACGCGTCATGACCGATGTTGCCTTCGCCCAGACTGTGGTGGCGGTCAACGCGGCTGGCAAATTCACTTTTGGCATCATTGAGGTGCATACCGCGCAGGTAGTTAAAACCGACCACGCGTTCAAACTCGGCAAAGGTTTTCTCGCATTCTTCGGCGCTGCGCAGGTCATAACCCGCGGCAAACGCATGGCAGGTATCAATACACACGCCAACACGTGATTTATCCTCAACGCCGTCGATAAT
>JALAGK010000160.1 GCA_022712475.1 Enterobacteriaceae bacterium | reverse complement strand
CATCAATACATCAAAGAATAAGCCAGTAACAAAAACTGAAATTAAATCCCGTTAACGCTATCAGACATTGATATTCAGAGAACGGTTGCCGGTCCCATTGCGTGACTGGCCGTCAGAACCGTAGACCATCTGCCCCACGCGAGTCTTATTCATTACGCTCTGTAATTGCTTGACGTTTTCCTGCTGCTTTTCCAGCAACAGACCGCTGCGTTGATTCAGTTCACTCAGCGTCATCGTCAGACGGTGAATTTGCTGCCAGTGCATCGACAGTTCGCTAATACCATCGTAAGGTGCACGCACCCGGTGAGCGGTCTCTTCTTCCTGGCGACGGGCATCGTAATGCGCCAGTGCGGCCAGAAGACTGCTCTTCTTGTCGGTAACCACCTGAAGCGAGACGGGGTCAATCTGCGATCCGCTAAGCTGAGTGTTTTCATCGCGCAGCGTTACCTCAAGTTCGCAGAGGGCCCCGTGCATTTTCTCCAGAATAGTTACTAAGTTTTCCATGGTGTCTTTCAGTTACGTTGGGTTATTCAAAAAATGCGCTATCTGCAAGCAGCGCATCGGCAATCTTCTCAGCGTCAAGGTGCAGCTCACCGCGAGCAATCGCGTCTTTGATCTGCGCCACGCGCTCTAAATCGATGTCGCCGCTGCCTGCCATCTGGCGAGACGCATCGCTAATCGTCACCTGCGTACCAAGCTTCTCCTGACCCGCGCTGCGGGCAGCTGGCTGCTCGCGCATGCCTTTGGCATCATTCATGGTCGGCTGAACCGGACCAGTGGTGGCAACAGGTTGAGTTGGAAGAGTACGTTCAATGCTCATAGAAACCTCGACAATCTCTAAAACGGGACGGCTTTTTTTCAGTTGTTACACTGTATATCGGCGCGGCCCAAAATTACTTGCGTCTTTTTTTACGTTATTTTACGGGACGCTTATTGCACGACGACAGCACCACTGGCATCCACGTTGCCGGTAATCACCTGTCCTGACGCCATACGAATACGCACCGGCTCGTTCACCGCGGCGTTTGTTGTTGCGCGGCCTTTACTGCGGATACGAAACCCGTCCCCACTCAATATCACATCCACTTCATCGCCTGTCTTGATGACCCACGATTTACGCAGCTGTCCGGCCACAATGGGCTGACCGGGATTAAGCGTGCGTGCTGCCACACTGCCCACGATTTCCTCTGGGTTAAACACAAGGCTTGCGGGCAATTTGCCAAGCGAACCACGCTTCTCGGCTATTTGCTGACGCCCAACGGTACTGCCTGCCGGTATAGCTTCATTGGCCACCCAGTAGCGCCCTTCGGCATCGACCATGACCTGCAAAAACTGTTTGCGTTCGCACTGCACCGCAACACTCATGTTGCCGGTAAACCGGTTATTGTCCGCCAGCGTCAGTTTTGGGCGCTGGCAGGTTGGCCATTGTGCCTGCGGTGTTTTAATCGTGACGTGATGCTTCAGGCCTTTATCGGCATGTCGCGCATTAAGTTGCGCCTCAATTTGTGCGGCCAGCCCGCTGCCCTCTGCCAGCGCAGAGCCGCATACCAGCGCCAGAAGGCCAGCAACAGCAGTACGTACAGGTATGGATAAGCGCATAGTTCTCTCAGAGTCAGCAGGAAACAAAAAGTACAGTCACGATTTTACAGGACGCCAGTCTATAGAAAATTTAGCCAGGTTATGGGGACAAATAACCAACCTTTTTGCCCTTATTCGTCGGATAGCCTTTTGCCATTCGGTTTTAAAATAGCCGCCTCATGAAACCAGGAGCTGGAGGAAACATGCTCGACAAACTAGACGGCCACCTGAATTTCCAGAAGGAAGCACTGCATCTACTGAACAAGCGTCAGGAAGTGCTCGCGGCCAATATCGCCAACAACGATACGCCTGGCTATCAGGCCCGTGATATCGATTTTTCAGCTGAGCTGAAAAACGCCGTCGAGCAGGGGCGAACCTCCGCAGGCGGCGCGCTGTCGCTCACCTTGTCGTCCCGTGGTCATATCCCGGCGACTGCACCGGCACACCTGGAAAATCAGCTGCTCTACCGCATTCCGGACCAGCCGAGCGCGGATGGCAACACGGTCGACATGGACCGGGAAAGGGTGAACTTCGCTGACAACAGTGTGAAGTACCAGACCAGCCTGACCATGATTAACGGCCACATCAAAAGCATGATGTCAGTAATGAACCAGGGATAATTTTGACGATGTCAATTTTCAGCATTTTCGATATTTCAGGCTCTGCCCTGACAGCACAGTCCCAGCGTCTGAACGTTAGCGCGAGCAACATGGCAAACGCCGACAGCGCTGTAGGACCGGACGGCCAGCCATATCGCGCAAAACAGGTCATTTTCCAGGTCAATGGTGCGCCTGGCCAGGAAGTAGGTGGCGTGAAGGTAGCAAACGTTGTGGAAAGCGACGCCCCGGACCGCATGGTCTATGACCCGGGTAATCCTATGGCGGATGGCAGCGGCTACGTACGCATGCCTAACGTTGATGTTGTAGGCGAAATGGTTAACACCATCTCAGCCTCACGCAGCTACCAGGCGAATGTGGAAGTAATGAATACCGCCAAATCGTTGATGTTAAAGACGCTGAGCCTCGGCCAGTAATTGCAGTAATAAAGGAAGCCATTAATGTCCATTTCACCCGTGATGACCTCCGCCAACACGCAGAGCGCCGCCAGAACCTCTGGTACCACTACTGCACAGGCTACGTCCACTGCTCAGGCCACGTCGAACAACACACTGGGTAACTCTGCTGATGCGCTGCTCAATAACTTTATGACGCTGCTTATTACCCAAATGCAGAACCAGGATCCGACCAACCCAATGGATAACAACCAGCTCACCGCGCAGCTGGCACAGTTCCAGACCGCGGCCGGTATCCAGAACCTGAACTCCACCGTTGAAGCGGTAGGCATGCTGGTTACCAGCATGCAGCAGATGAGCGCGTCCGATTGGGTTGGTCGCACCGTCATGATTGAAGGTGACCCGAGCATTTCTACCAGCGAAGACGGCAATAAAGAGTTTGGCTTCTCCCTGGGCAGTGATGCGGAAACCGTCACTGTAACCCTGACTGACAGCGCAGGTAACGTCTACACCGGCGAGCTCAAGAACGTCAAAGCAGGGGTTCACAAATTCAGCCTGGACGATCTGGAAAACGTTCAGCCAGGCGCGCCGACCGCCGACACCGAGTTCAAAGTCGCCTTTAACGCCAAAAACGCAGAAGGCGCATCGCCAGAAATCGTGGCGCTGAAAGCGGCGAAAGTTGAAGCCGTGTCCTTCACCCAATCCGGCGCAGTATTGCAGCTGGGTCTGAATGGCACCGCCACTCTCGGCATGGTCTACATGGTCGAATAACACTTTTAGCTTTTAACTCTTTTTCACAGGAAACACTAAATGAGTTTTTCACAAGGTCTTAGCGGTCTGAACGCCGCCTCCCAGGCGCTCGACGTCGTGGGTAACAACATCGCTAACTCACAGACAGTGGGCTTCAAATCAGGCTCCATCGCGTTTGCAGACGTCTTCGCCGGTTCTCAGATTGGTATGGGTGTTACCGTTGCAGGCGTTAACCAGAGCTTCTCTGACGGCGTTCTGGGCCAGGGTGCGAGCGCGCTGGATATGGGTATTTCAGGCAACGGTTTCTTCCGCCTGACCGATGACGCAGGACGCACCTTCTACAGCCGTAACGGTCAGTTCCAGAGCGATGAGAACGGTTTTATCATTAATAACCAGGGCATGTACCTCAACGGCTACCAGGCAACCGGCACACCGCCGACTATTGAAGCTGGCGCCCCAGTTGGCCCAATTCAGATCCCAACCGGCCAGATGCCTGCCAGTGCCTCCACCAGCGGCACCATGAAGGGCAACCTGAACTCAGAAGATGAAGCAATTGATACCGATGAGTATCCGTTCGATCCGGCTAACAGCAAGTCTTATAACTCTGTCACCCAGGTTGACGCTTACGACAGCCTCGGCAACAAGCACACCATCAACGTGTACTTCGTGAAAACTGACGACAACAAGTGGACCGCCTATAGCAGCGACACCACTTCTCCGGTGTTGGGCGAAGATGACAAACCGGTGTACGGCGCAACAGCACTGGAATTCGACGAAAAAGGCCAGCTTATCACGAACCCGGCACAGCTGAACGTACAGAGCGCGGCCTACAACGGCGCAGAAGCGCTGAACTTCGCGCTCGATATGGACGGGATGACACAGCAGGCCACCGACACCGCCATGAATAGCCCAAGCACCAACGGCTACGCGCCGGGCCTGATGAACGGCTACTCCGTGAGCGACAACGGCCAGATCATCGCCTCTTATTCTAACGGTCAGAAGCAGCTGCTGGGCCAGGTTGTGCTGGCAAATTTCACCAACCCGGGCGGCCTGAGCTCCACCGGTAACAACTGCTGGTCTGAAACCCCGCAGTCCGGCCAGCCGACCATCGGCACTTCCGGCACCGGTAACCTCGGTACGCTCTACGGCGGCAAGCTGGAAGCGTCTAACGTGGATCTGGGTGAAGAGATGGTAAATATGATTGTTTACCAGCGTAACTACCAGTCCAACGCCCAGACCATCAAAACCCAGTCTGAAATCCTTCAGACACTGGTTAACCTGCGCTAAGGGTAGGCTTTCATGGATCGCGCTATATATACCGCGCTGGGAGCCGCTACGGCGGCTCTGGACAAACAGGCCGTCACGTCCAACAACCTGGCAAATGCCTCCACGCCGGGTTTTCGTGCCCAGCTGGCAGCATACCGCGCTGTGCCGATAGACGGCCCGAGCATTCAGACCCGTACGCTGGTTACGGCCTCCACGCCGTACCACGACACGACCATGGGTACCATCAGCCAGACCGGTCGCAATCTCGACGTGGCGCTGCCGCAAAACGGCTGGCTGGCGGTTCAGCTGCCGGACGGTACGGAAGGTTACACCCGCAACGGTGCAATCCAGGTGGACGCCGAAGGCGCGCTTAGCGTGCGCGGCTATCCGCTGATGGGCGACGGCGGCCCGCTGATGGTGCCGCCTCAGGCAGAAATCACCATCGCGCCAGACGGTACCATCTCAGCACTGGGCGCAGGCGATGAAGCCACCGCCATAGCCCAGGTAGGCCGCCTGAAAATGGTGAGCGCAGAAAACACTGAGCTGACTCATGGTGATGACGGTCTGTTCCACGTTAGTGCCGCCACAGCGGCACAACGTGGCGCGGTACTGCCACAGGACCCGGATCTGACGCTCATCCCTGGCGCAATTGAGGGCAGCAACGTCAGCCCGGTGAAATCGATGGTGGACATGATTAGCAACGCGCGCAGTTTCGATATGCAGATGAAAACCATCTCCAACATCGATGACAACGCCAAACGCGCCAACCAATTACTGAGCCTCGGCTAACGGCCGGGCACAAGGAGTAGCACAATGATCCGTTCTTTATGGATTGCCAAAACCGGGCTGGAAGCGCAGCAGACCAACATGGATGTGATTTCAAACAACCTGGCGAACGTCAGCACCAATGGCTTTAAGCGCTCGCGCGCCGTGTTTGAAGACCTGCTCTATCAAACCATGCGCCAGCCGGGCGCACAGTCGTCTGAGCAGACCACGATTCCATCTGGTTTACAGCTGGGTACCGGCGTGCGTCCGGTTGCCACCGAGCGTGTTCACAGCCAGGGCAGCCTGCAGCAGACCAATAACAGTAAAGACGTGGCCATCGACGGCAGCGGCTTTATCCAGGTGCTGATGCCAGATGGCACCACCGGCTATACCCGCGATGGTTCTTTCCAGATTGACCAGAACGGGCAGCTTGTGACCTCAAGCGGCTACCAGATTCAGCCCGCTATCACCGTGCCGCAGGATGCGCAGACTATCACCATCGGTAAAGACGGTATCGTCAGCGTGACCATTGCCGGTCAGACTGACCCGCAGCAGGTCGGCCAGCTAACGCTTGCCACCTTTATCAACGATTCCGGCCTGGAAAGCGTGGGTGAAAACCTGTATCGCGAAACCCAGGCATCTGGCGCACCTAACGAAAGTACCCCGGGCCTTAACGGCGCCGGTTCACTGATTCAGGGCTACGTGGAAACCTCTAACGTCAACGTGGCGGAAGAGCTGGTCAACATGATCCAGACCCAACGTGCCTATGAAATCAACAGTAAAGCCGTTTCTACCTCTGACCAGATGCTCCAGCGTCTGAGCCAGATCTGATACCGCTTGTAACACCGCGCTCCGCCTGCCGGCGGAGCCGTAACCGCAGTGACTAACGACATGACCCTGAGCCTTACTGATAAATCCGCCTTCGGCGGCCACACCACTTCGCGCACCCGGTTTGGCGCCATTGCCGTGCTGGGCCTGAGCCTGCTGATGAGCGGCTGCGCCTATGTTCCGCAAAAGCCGATGATTGACGGCCCGACGACCGCACAGCCTGTCCAGGTGACGCCGAACGCCGCCAGCGGCTCAATTTTTCAGTCAGGACAGGCAATGAATTACGGCTACCAGCCGATGTTTGAAGACCGCCGCCCGCGCAGCATTGGCGACACGCTGACTATCGTGTTGCAGGAAAACGTCAGCGCCAGCAAAAGCTCCTCAGCCAACGCCTCACGTAATGGCTCTGCTGGGCTTGCGGTCGATTCCGTTCCGCGCTTTATGGATGGCCTGTTTGGCAACGGTCGCGCTGATACCTCTGTGAGCGGCAACAGCGCCTTTAAAGGCGGCGGCGGCGCGGCGGCGCAGAACACCTTCAGCGGCACAATTACCGTTACGGTGCACCAGGTGCTGGCAAACGGCAACCTGCAGGTGGTAGGCGAGAAACAAATCGCCATCAACCAGGGCACTGAATTTATCCGCTTCTCCGGCGTCGTGAACCCACGCACGATTAGCGGCAGTAACACCGTTATCTCCACCCAGGTGGCAGACGCGCGTATTGAATACGTAGGCAACGGTTACATTAATGAGGCGCAGCAAATGGGCTGGCTCCAGCGCTTCTTCCTTAATATTTCACCATTCTGAGTATTTGATGATGAAGAATTCCGTAATTGCCTGGTGCCTCTGCCTGCTGTGTGCTGGCGCAAGCCTGCTGGCTGCGCCCACTGCGATGGCTGAGCGCATCCGGGATTTAACCACCGTACAGGGCGTACGTAGCAACTCCCTGATTGGCTACGGCCTGGTGGTAGGCCTTGATGGCACCGGCGACCAGACCATGCAGACGCCGTTTACTACCCAGAGCCTGAACAACATGCTTTCCCAGCTCGGTATCACCGTACCAGCTGGCACCAACATGCAGCTTAAAAACGTAGCGGCCGTGGTCGTCACCGCACAGCTGCCGCCTTTCTCCCGCCCGGGGCAGAAAGTGGATGTCGTGGTCTCCTCACTGGGTAACGCTAAAAGTCTGCGCGGCGGCACGCTGTTAATGACGCCGCTCAAGGGCGTTGATAACCAGGTTTACGCGTTAGCACAGGGTAACCTGCTGATTTCCGGCGCCGGTGCCCAGGGCGGCGGCAGCCGCGTGCAGGTTAACCACCTCAACAGCGGGCGTATTACCAGCGGCGCGATGATCGAACGCGAAGTTCCGGTCGATTTCTCCAGTGGCAACACCCTCAACCTGCAGCTTAATGAAGACGACTTCACTATGGCGCAGCTGATTAGCGATGAAATCAACCGTCGTTTCGGCGGTGGGACTGCGGTGCCGGAAGATGGTCGTAGCGTTCGCGTTTATGTACCGCGTGACGGTGCCGGTAAAGTGCGCTTCCTGGCCGACGTACAGAACATCCCGATTCGCTCACCAGTGGGCGACGCCCGCGTCATTGTTAACTCTCGTACTGGTACGGTAGTGATGAACCGCAACGTGGTGCTCGACTCCTGCGCCATTGCCCAGGGTGATCTGACCGTAGAAGTGAACCGCGGCTACGACGTAAGCCAGCCAGACACACCATTGGGCGGTGGTCAGACGGTGGTGACACCGAACACCAATATTTCAATGCGTGAGCAGGGCGGCTCTCTGCAGCAGGTCAGCGCCAGTGCGAACCTCAACAGCGTGGTACGTGCGCTCAATAACCTCGGGGCAACCCCGAACGATCTCATGGCGATTTTGCAGGCAATGCAATCCGCAGGCTGCCTGCGCGCGAAACTGGAGATTAACTAATGAAAGGTACGACAGCATTTGATATCCAGTCGCTTTCGGCGCTCAAGCGTGAGGCGAACACCTCGCCCAACAGCGCGCTGAAGGCGGCGGCCCAGCAGATGGAAGGGCTGTTCGTGCAGATGATGCTAAAAAGTATGCGTGACGCCACGCCGGAAGGCGGCCTGCTCGACAGCGGCCAGTCGCGCATGTTTACCGCCATGTACGACCAGCAGATTTCCCAGGACATTGCCGCACGCGGCCTGGGACTGGCAGACGTTATGGTGAAGCAGTTTGGTGGCGAAGTGGAAGCACCCGCCGTACGCAGCGCCTCAGCACCTGCCGTACCGCTGGCGCTAAGCCAGGAAGCACTCAACAACATGCCGCAGCAGGCGCTGCGCCAGGCGGTCAAGCGCGCTATTCCGACACTGGAGTCGGAGCCGCTACCTGCGCAGCCGACTGGACCTGTGCTCAACAACGCCAATTTTATCTCTCGCCTGTCTGCGCCCGCGCAGCAGGCCGCTCGCGAAAGTGGCCTACCGGTACAGCTAATTATGGCGCAGGCCGCGCTGGAGTCCGGCTGGGGACAACGGGAAATCAAGACCGAAGATGGCCGTCCAAGCCACAACCTGTTCGGCATTAAAGCCACCGGCAACTGGAAAGGCCGCACGACCGAAATCACCACCACCGAGTACATCAACGGTGCGGCGCAGAAAGTGAAGGCGAAGTTCCGCGTTTACGACTCTTACGCCCACGCGCTGTCTGACTACGCCACGCTGTTAACACGCAACCCGCGCTATCAGAAAGTGGTGGATGCCCAAAGCCCGGAGCAAGGCGCCCGTGCGTTGCAGGCAGCAGGCTATGCCACCGACCCGAAATACGCGCAAAAGCTCATCTCGATTATCCAGAATGTGAAGGGCAACCTCAACGAGGCGGTGAAGGCCTACCAAACCGATCTGGGTTCAATTTTCTAAAAATAACACAGAAGTTTTCCTCACAAATGCCGATAACACTGGCAGAGGATTTGTCTGCCAGCAACTGCGTTGGCCATGAAAGATAAAACGAGAACACTATGTCCAATCTGATGTATCTGGCCCGCAGCGGGCTCAGTTCAGCCCAGTCGGCGCTGAACGTTGTGGGTAACAACATGAACAACGCTTTCACCGAAGGCTACAGCCGTCAGAGCATCGTCCTGGGTCAGGCCGGTGGTAAAACCACCAGCTACGGCTTCTTTGGTTACGGCGCCCAGGTAGACGGCGTTCAGCGCGCGTACGACGGTTTTGTGAACAACCAGCTGCGCAGCGCAACCACCAATTTTATGTCTCTGCACGGCCGGTACTCTCAGCTGACCCAGATTGACAACATGCTGGGCGACGACTCATCTAACGTGTCGGCCTCGCTTAACAGCATTTTCTCCTCAATGGAAAAAGTCAGTACTGACCCGGTAAGCGCTGCGGCGCGCCAGGAAATGCTGTCGAACATGCAGTCGCTGACCTACCAGTACAACAGCTATAACAGCACGCTGACCGGGCTGGAAAAGAGCACCAACACGCTGATCGACCAGTCTGTTAACGACATCAACAACGCGACCGAGCAGCTGGCGAACATCAACAAGGAAATTTCCAAAATCCAGGCCCAGACTGGTGGCGTACCTGCCGACCTGCTGGACCAGCGTGATGTTCTGCTTAACCGCTTAAGTCAGGAAATTGATATCCGCGTGGATGAAAACCCCACCACCGGAATCGTGTCGGTTTCTATGGCTAATGGCCTGCCACTGGTCAACGGCGATCGCTCTTACAAACTGGAAACCAGCACCTCGCCAGAAAACCCGGCGCAAACCATCGTGTCTTATGTGGATGCCTCCGGCAACAGCCTGCGCCTGGATGAAAGCAAAACCAGCGGCGGTAACCTTGGCGGTCTGTTTAAGTTCCGTAATGAAGACCTGGTCAATGCTCTTAACGATCTGAACATGATGGCGTTGCAGATGGCTGACCGCTTCAACGAGGTGAACGGCCAGGGCTACGACCTCAACGGCAACCCGGGCGAAGACCTG
>JALAGK010000159.1 GCA_022712475.1 Enterobacteriaceae bacterium | reverse complement strand
GTGTCTGCCCTGCCGCCTGACGGCACCTGGCCTGTCGGCACTACGCGCTGGGAAAAACGCAACATTACCGATGAAATTCCCATTTGGAAGCCGGATTTATGTACACAGTGCAATCACTGCGTTGCTGCCTGTCCGCACGCTGCGATTCGAGCCAAAGTGGTTACCCCTGACGCCATGGTCAACGCACCAGACTCGCTTGCCTCCCTGGATGTGAAATCACGCGATATGCGTGGGCAAAAATACGTATTGCAGGTAGCGCCAGAAGACTGCACAGGCTGTAATTTGTGCGTAGAAGTTTGTCCCGCGAAAGACCGTGAAGATCCGAGCATCAAGGCCATTAATATGATGTCGCGCCTTGAGCACGTTGAAGAAGAAAAAGATAACTACGATTTCTTCCTCGATTTACCCGAAATGGACCGCAATACCCTTGAGCGTATTGATATTCGCACCTCACAGCTCATCACACCGCTGTTTGAGTACTCCGGTGCCTGCTCCGGCTGTGGCGAAACGCCCTATCTCAAACTACTGACCCAGCTTTATGGCGACAGGATGATGGTCGCCAACGCTACCGGTTGCTCGTCTATCTATGGCGGTAACCTGCCCTCCACGCCCTGGACGACCGATGAGCATGGCCGCGGCCCGGCCTGGGCCAACTCACTGTTTGAAGATAACGCGGAGTTCGGGTTGGGCTTTCGTCTTACGGCCAACCAGCATGCAGCGCGTGTGCAGCGCCTGGTAAGCGAGCTGGCTGACCAACTGCCCGCAGAGCTGGTCGAGCAATTACGCACTGAAGCCTCGGTACCTGAGCGCCGTAAACAGGTGGCGGCATTACGCCAGGCACTCAGCAGCATAGACAGCCCTCAGGCGCAGCAGCTTGCACGCGATGCCGACGCGCTGATAGAAAAATCCATCTGGCTGATTGGCGGTGATGGCTGGGCCTATGACATTGGCTACGGCGGTCTTGACCACGTATTAAGCCTGAGCGAAAACATCAACGTGATGGTGCTGGATACCCAGTGTTATGCCAATACCGGGGGACAGGCTTCAAAGGCCACGCCGCTCGGGGCGGTGATGAAGTTTGCTGAACAAGGCAAGCGCAAAGCGCGTAAGGACCTTGGCGTTAACGTGATGATGTACGGGCATGTTTACGTGGCACAAATTGCACTGGGCGCCCAACTCAATCAGGCGGTAAAAGCCATTCAGGAAGCGGAGGCTTACCCCGGTCCGTCACTGATTATCGCCTACAGCCCGTGTGTGGAGCACGGTTACGACCTGGCGCTAAGCCACGACCAGATGCGCCAGCTCACCGCTACTGGCTTCTGGCCACTGTACCGCTTCGATCCGCGTCGCGCTGAGCAAGGCAAGTTGCCGTTGTCACTCGACTCTCGTGCGCCGTCTGATGCACTGGCCGCAACCCTGCTTAATGAACAGCGTTTCCGTCGCCTGAACGCACAGCAACCAGAGGTAGCAGAACAGCTCTGGAAAGATGCCACTGCGGACCTGCAAAAACGCTATGACTTCCTGGCCATGATGGCCGGAAAAGCGGAAAAAACCGTGGAGTAAAGGGGCTTTGATATGCAGGAACCCCGCTGTACGCGGGGTTCTTTTTTTTATCAGGTCACCGTATTTAAACATATACTGGCGTCAAACTTTATCGCAGCGCGGATTAATGCGTTCAAATTGATTTTCGCACTGACCTGCGCGCCCGCAGCAGACTTTGCGGCTTATGATTCTGTGGCGGTTTTTAAAAAAGACGTTATCTACCACCGCACGTTTGGGCTCACTTAGCCTGAAATGGCATAAAGATGATTCATGCTTCTGGCGTTCCCAGTCATGCTTAAGCAAGAAAGCGATATTATAAAAAATATCCTCTCTGTCGTGCGTGACATCCTGACCATCACTTACCTTCACTTTACAGGCTTTAAGTTGGTCAATGATGGCTCTGTCGGCATCATCAAACGGATTGAGATTGAGTAACAGAATATCAATGGCCTTTGCGATGCTCTGCGGGCAGGTATAGTCGATGCCCACAACCGTATCTTTAATAGTCTGGCGCCACTTAACACGCTCTGGCGCAACCGTCTTGTTAAATATGGTGCGTGATGCAAGATAAATGGTGACGCCAGCGGTAACCACCGATGTAAGCAGTGCGACAATAACGTTATCCATACGTTCTCTCCCTGAGAGTCTGTATAATTTCCTGTAACTGACTCACCATCGTACCCTTTGTAAAACTCCCCGCAAGCCCAGGACTAAGGGGCTGCGGCTGAGCACGCAAAATCACCAGTTTTGCCTTGAGATCTTTGCAAAACGGTAAGTTAGCGAAATGCTGGCGTCCGCTCTCACCTTTCCTTTGTAAACGGTGCGGCGCCAGACTGAAGCAGACATTGCGCGGCGCGATTTAAGGCTATTTTGTTCTCAGGGTTTGCCGCGGATACATGCAATGTGCCTCTTTCCCCAGCTACCCACATTGCATTGTGAACGGTGTTAACGTCTCTTCATTCACACTCTCTATACCCTATTCTTTGCTGTACCCGAATACACGTTAAATTCATTCATTATTGCCGGTAAATATAATGTGCAGCAGGATTAATCATCACGTTTCATGCTTGTGTGTTTTCTAAAATAATGAAAAGAACAAGACTTACTGATGAAATCAGTAC
>JALAGK010000158.1 GCA_022712475.1 Enterobacteriaceae bacterium | reverse complement strand
GGTTGCAGCCGCTTATTCTGCGCTCAACATCAGGCGCAAGCGCCCGCCCGCTCCCCAGACCTGGCACTGCCAGGAGGCACAGCGCTGACTGATTTGATTAAGGTAAGTGTTGCCCAACGTCCCCAACGGAACCCCATTGCTAAGCTGGATATGATGTTCTTCGGTATTTAATGTGGCATTAAGCCCTGCGGAAACTAAAATCAAATTTTTTAATGTGCTGTGATAATACCCTACCAGTAATGGGAACTGTCCGGGTAAATTAGCCTGACGCAACAATTGATTAACCTGTTTTAATAATGCACCGAGTTCCGGCAGGCGCTGATGCTGATGAGCCAGTTGCTCCTGGAGCAACCCATTAAATAATGCGCGTAATAACAACGCCGCCAGCACACCATTATCGCCAGCACGGGTAACATCAAGGCAATAAAAAGCGAGTTCATTTTCTGATAGCTGGGCAATATCCAAAACCAAACCCGGCGTGTCGGCGCTGACCAACTGGCGATAGTTAATTTTACAGCCAGACAAAGACTGTTGCACAGGTGGCTGAAGTTGCATCAGCAACTGAGCCGCTGCACCGGGATTACTGACCAGTGCATCCCAGTCCTGAAATAAACGCTCTTCTTCCTCAACACGTGAGTTGTATACCCCAGGATACAAGCAAGCGAACACAGTTTCGCGTAGACGATTAAGATCTTTTATCGGCTTTAACAGCACATCCTGAACCCCAAGGCGCAGCGCTTTGGCGATATCTGACATATTTTCCGTTGCGGAAATAACCAGAATAGGCGTCTGATCGCCAGCGTTACGAATCTCTTCTACCAATCTCAGGCCATTCATACGTGGCATCGCGAGATCGCAAATCACAAGATCCGTCGCCCCTTCGGCCATGCGCTCCAGCGCCTCAATGCCATCGGCAGCTAACCGCGTTTGTGCGCCTAGTGATGTAAGATAAGTATCCAGCAGGGAACGGAAAACATACTCGTCCTCAACAATTAAGATCTGTTTTCCGACCAAAGGCTGTGTCATGTGCTCTCCCCTGACTGACGATAGATAAATAGTGGCATGCAATAGCAACTATCGCCTGTCGGATTTACCTGAAGAAACGTAAAGCGCCTGCGATTGCCCACTGACCTGAACAAGAGGCAATAGCTCATCCATTTTTTTATCAACGGCGAGGCCCCCTGCAGCAATGGTTTCCTCAGCACGATGGAAGTCGAGCGTTGAAATCTGCGGGCAAAAAGGCTGTAGCAAAATATCCGGCGGATCGCCAGCCATCCGACTGCGCTTAAGACGGTTTTCTAATACCTGAATTGACGTACTCATGATTTCCATCGCGGTAGGTGCAATGCTGGTGCGTCGCGCGACCAGACCACGCAGGCGCTCACGCCAGCTGGTCGCGTCTTGATCGTTTTCAGGTTCTGGAGCCTGAGACAATAAGTCCTGCTGCATTAGATGTGCATCATGCTGCAAATCAACGGCAATGACGATATCGGCACCCAGGGCACGAGCAAGAGAAACAGGAACGGGATTTACCACCGCGCCATCGACCAGCCAGTAGCCATTATGACGCACCGGCGAGAGCAGGCCGGGCATACTGCAGGAGGCACGTACGGCAGTGTGGAGACAACCGTCGGTAAACCACAGCTCGCGACCTGTACTGAGATTGGTTGCTACCGCCCCAAAGCGACGCGGCGTATCTTCTATCACTTCGTGGGGCACCAGACGACGGACATTGTTAAAGACCCGCTCACCACGTAGCAAACCGCCTCTTCGCCACGAGACATCCATCAAACGCAGTACGCCCCAATAGCGAAAGGAGCGTACCCAACGCTCAAATGGCTCCAGTCGATCGCAGGCATAAGCGCCACCCACCAGCGCCCCCACAGAACAACCTGCAACAATGTCAGGCTTAATCCCAAGCTGTGCCAGCGCGTTGATAACGCCAATATGCGCCCATCCTTTTGCCGCGCCAGACCCCAGCGCCAGTCCTATTTTAACCTGTCTCATCACGCCTCGTTGACGGCCTGCAAACCTTCGTGGCATCACCACCACGACTCAGTTAACATAGCCGTACTCGTTATTTTTATCGCCAGGGAGATGCCGTGTCGCAACTTTGCCCCTGTGGCAGCGCAATGGATTATAGCCTATGTTGCCAGCCTTACCTACGCGGCGAGCGCGTCGCTGAACGTGCGTCGCAACTTATGCGAAGTCGATATACCGCTTTTGTGGTTCACGACGTTGATTGGCTTATCGCCAGTTGGCACACCTCCTGTCAGGCCGTACAGATGCGTGAAAGCATCACTGCGGGCTTTGCTAGTACTCACTGGCTGGGTTTGACCATTTTCGAGGAAACACCAGAAAAGAATGGTGAAAGTTTTGTGAGCTTTGTAGCCCGCTATGAAGAAAAAGGTGTGCCTGGTGCCATTATCGAGCGTTCGAGATTCTTAAAAGAGCTGGGGCAATGGTATTATATCGACGGTGTTCGCCCGACATTCGGCCGCAATGACCCCTGCCCCTGTGGCTCAGGTAAAAAATTTAAAAAGTGCTGTGCACGCTAAACGCTAACAGCACATATGCAAACACGTTCAACAGGATTTACCCTGAAATGCAATCATTACAACGAAAAGTACTGCGCACTATTTGCCCTGACCAGAAAGGACTCATCGCGCGTATCACCAACATTTGCTATAAGCACGAGCTGAATATTGTTCAGAATAATGAGTTCGTCGATCACCGTACCGGTCGCTTTTTTATGCGTACCGAGCTTGAGGGTATCTTCAACGACGCAACGTTGTTAACAGACCTCGACAGCGCACTGCCTGACGGTTCCGTACGCGAACTAACTCCTGCTGGCCGTCGCCGTATTGTGATTCTGGTTACCAAAGAAGCGCACTGCCTGGGCGATCTGTTAATGAAAGCCAACTACGGCGGGCTGGATGTCGACATCGCTGCGGTTATTGGCAACCACGATACACTGCGCCCGCTGGTGGAACGCTTCGATATTCCTTTTGAGCTGGTGAGCCATGAAGGGCTAACTCGTGAAGAGCACGACGCGCAAATGGCAGATGCGATTGATGCGCATCAGCCAGACTATGTAGTATTAGCGAAGTATATGCGCGTACTGACACCGTCTTTTGTTGCCCGCTTCCCGAACAAGATTATCAATATTCACCATTCGTTCCTGCCGGCGTTTATCGGCGCACGCCCATATCATCAGGCCTACGAGCGCGGCGTGAAGATAATCGGCGCGACTGCTCACTACGTGAACGACAACCTGGATGAAGGCCCCATCATTATGCAGGATGTGATTCACGTCGATCACACCTATACGGCGGAAGATATGATGCGTGCCGGGCGTGATGTGGAAAAGAACGTGCTTAGCCGCGCGCTCTACCAGGTACTGGCCCAGCGCGTTTTCGTTTATGGCAACCGAACAATCATTCTGTAATCAACGCAATAGAAGGCTGTTTATATTTAGCCCGGCAAGGGCAAAAATTACGCAAACAGCCGGTTTTACCGAAACCAGCACTTTACAGCGGCGCTTCATTTGATATGATGCGCCCCGCTTTCCGAGACGAAAGCAAAGCCCCTGGTGGGGTTCCCGAGCGGCCAAAGGGAGCAGACTGTAAATCTGCCGTCATCGACTTCGAAGGTTCGAATCCTTCCCCCACCACCAT
>JALAGK010000018.1 GCA_022712475.1 Enterobacteriaceae bacterium | reverse complement strand
GGTAATATTTGCTGGGAGTAATACGGTCGGCTTCCTCTTGAGTGAAACCGACTCACTGTCACCGGGCTGCCAGGGGACAAATAACGACAACGATAACCCAACGTTGCATCGTAGCTAACGGGAACAAGCATGGATATTATGTCGTCAGAAAACGTTAATCATCATTCAATGGATGATGTAATAACAGACAGAAAGAACTTGTCATCTCATTATACAAGCGCGTTTTTTTAACGTTCGCTTCCCGCATCAACGCATCAACGCATCAACGCATCAACGCATCAACGCATCAACAGCGTGATATTTGGGTGGTCCGCGACAATCTCCAACAAGATATCGAAGTAAGTCTTGCCGCTGGCGTTTTCTAATGCCTCAAGCTGGCGCTGGAAATGCGCACTGTTGAAACGCTCGGGCTGTGCGAGCTTGTCCAGGTAATAACGGCGCGTAGCCTCATGGCCCAACGCCTTACGGCTGAGTTCTGCATCCAGCCACACCAGCGTGGCGGGTTCGTTGCCCGCCAGTGCGCCAAAACCGCCATAGAGCAGGTCGTTGAAGGCATCAAGACTCTGCGCCAACTGCCATGATTCGTTAGCCATAAAGACCGCGTTCACTTCGCCGTAAAAGGAGGGAATGTCGTGAATATGCGCACCGTTTAACGTTAGCGTTTTCATTGTTCCTCCTGTGCGCATGGTAAGCACGACCGCCGCCCGCGGTCGCAGGCGTAAGTGCCAGCGCGGTGAGACGCGACAAGCCGTAAGAAAAGACAAGGCTCAGGGGGCGGCATATATCCACGCCGCCCACGTCTGATTGTTAGCGCCCGGCAGGTTTTGCGCGCTTTTTTGCCGCCGGTTTCGGCGTCTGACGCTGATGCACAACCGGCGTATGTTTGGTCAACGCCGGACGAGTATGGCGGTTCTGGCGACGCGCTTCGCGCATTTCTTCCAGCGTCGGCGCTGGCACCAGGCACTCCCGACGGCCACCAATCAGGTGCTTTTTACCCATCGCTTCCAACGCCTGACGAATCAGCGCCCAGTTTGCCGGATCGTGATAGCGCAGCAACGCTTTATGCAGACGACGCTGTTTGTCACCCTTCGGAATAACCACATCCTCGCTTTTATAACCAATTTTACCCAGTGGGTTCTTACCGGTGTAATACATGGTGGTAGAGTTCGCGAGCGGTGACGGATAGAAGTTTTGCACCTGATCGAGGCGGAAGCGGTGGCGCTTGAGCCACAGCGCCAGGTTCACCATGTCCTCGTCAGTCGTGCCCGGATGCGCTGAGATAAAGTAGGGGATCAGATACTGCTCTTTACCCGCCTGCTTTGAATAGGTATCAAATAGCTGCTTAAAGCGGTCATAGCTGCCCATGCCCGGCTTCATCATCTTCGACAGCGGACCTTCTTCGGTATGCTCCGGCGCAATCTTCAGATAGCCGCCCACGTGGTGTGATGCCAGTTCTTTAATGTAACGCGGATCTTCCACTGCGATGTCATAGCGCACACCGGAAGCGATGAGGATCTTCTTGATGCCCTTGAGATCGCGCGCGCGGCGGTAGAGATTGATGGTCGGCTCATGGTTGGTGTCCATGTGCGGGCAGATATCCGGGTAAACGCAGGACAAGCGGCGACAGGTCTGCTCGGCGCGCGGCGATTTGCAGCGCAGCATGTACATGTTGGCAGTCGGGCCACCCAGATCGGAAATAATACCGGTAAATCCGGGTACAGTGTCGCGAATGGCTTCGATCTCGTTGATTATCGAGTCTTCAGAACGGCTCTGAATGATGCGCCCTTCGTGCTCGGTGATGGAGCAGAAAGAGCAGCCACCAAAACAGCCGCGCATGATGTTGACCGAGAAACGAATCATTTCATAAGCCGGAATGCGGCTTTTCCCATAAGACGGATGCGGGATACGCTGATAAGGCAGCGCAAAGACGTGGTCCATTTCCTCGGTAGAAAGCGGGATCGCTGGCGGGTTTATCCAGATATAACGTTCACCGTGCTTTTGCATCAGCGCTCTGGCGCAGCCTGGGTTGGTTTCATGGTGCAGGATGCGCGAAGCGTGGGCGTACATCACTTTGTCATTTTTTACTTTCTCAAATGATGGCAGCAGCACATAGGTTTTCTCCCACGGCTTCGGGCGCGGCATCTGTACCGTCACCGGCTTTGCTTCAGCGGGTGCGACTGTCTTACCGTCTGCGCACGGCAAGTCTTCGCCGTAAGGGTGCGGAATGGGGTCGATGCGCCCTGGCGTGTCAAGGCGGGTGGAATCCACACCCGCCCAGCCAGGCAGCGCTTCTTTACGAATGACAGCGGTGTTGCGCACGTCAACAATCTCGCTAATCGGTTCACCTTGCGCCAGACGGTGCGCCACTTCCACCAGCGGGCGTTCGCCGTTGCCAAACATCAGCATGTCGGCTTTGGCATCAAACAGCACCGAGCGGCGCACGGTATCGGACCAGTAATCATAGTGCGCGGTGCGTCGCAGGCTGGCCTCAATGCCGCCCAGAATTACCGGTACGTCACGCCAGGCTTCTTTACAGCGCTGGGTGTAGACCACAGTGGCTCTGTCCGGACGCTTGCCGCCCACGTTGTCTGCCGTATAGGCATCATCATGGCGCAACTTACGATCGGCGGTGTAGCGATTGATCATCGAGTCCATGTTGCCTGCGGTCACGCCAAAGAACAGGTTTGGTTTGCCAAGACGCATGAAGTCATCTTTGCTGTTCCAGTCCGGCTGAGAGATGATCCCAACGCGAAACCCCTGCGCTTCCAGCATGCGGCCACAGATAGCCATACCAAAACTAGGATGGTCGACATACGCATCGCCGGTAACAATGATGATGTCGCAGCTGTCCCAGCCGAGCAGATCCATCTCTTCGCGCGACATCGGCAGAAACGGTGCCGGGCCGAAGCAGGCAGCCCAGTATTTAGGCCATGAGAAAAGATCGCGATCGGGCTGAATCAGGGAGGTTGCGCTCATAATGTTCCGGGAATTGCGTTAAAAACCATCAAAGGGCGTGGATTATACGCTTTGTCGTCAGGCGAAATGAAGGGTTTTGTGTCGGGCCCGGAGTCGGGCCCGAAAAATCAAGGGGCTGGATTTACCACAATCTGGCCCAGTGAGCCGCGATCGGCCATTTCCAGCGTCTGGCTGCCAAACAGGAACGGAAAGTGTTCCCAGGAAGGCTGGCTGAAATAGACCAGCAGCTGCACCTGGCCGTCCACCCACACCGTGTCTTTCCAGCCGCGGTCTTCGCCAAACGGCAGCGCGCCGTTGACATCCTGCACCAGAAAACGTGCGCCTTCGATATAAAAAGGCTGCGGCGTGTCGGCACGAACCGTCCAGCGCTCCCAGTTACCCTGAAGCGTGGTGATATCAATGCGC
>JALAGK010000157.1 GCA_022712475.1 Enterobacteriaceae bacterium | reverse complement strand
TCCAGATGGACCAGATTAACGCCGTGACTGCCGTTTGGCGCGCGTTTACCCGCAAAGAAACGCCCCGGATGACGCCCCGGCCCCACCAGCCCCGCCAGGCGCAGAATATCAACCGACGTACCCGGTAAATCATGCAGCCACCGTTCCAGCTCGCGCAGCGTACGCCCACTGTCAGTTTCTGGATTTAGTGGCGCGTTTTCTTTCATTACACCGCTGGCGCTCCCGTAAACAGAAGTAGAGCTGGTGAAGATAATGCGCGCTATAGAATGCGCCAGCGCACTGTCAACAATCTGCTGTACCGCTTCGAGGTAAAAATTTTCGCCCTCGCCACTGCGGCGAGCGGGTAAAGTGATGACCAGTGCATCGACATTAAGCAGTGCCTCAAGGTCGTCGCTGTCACACTCAAGCTGCGGCGTTAGCGCCAGCGGGTAGCTTTCAATACCGCACATACGCGCAGCGTCCACACCATCTTGCGTGGTTTTGCTACCGGTAACCTGCCAGCCACGAGCCATCAGCGCCATACCAAGCGGCATCCCCAGCCAACCTAACCCGACAATTGCGACCCTTTTCATGCCCTACTCTCCCGGCGAGAAGCCTTAGAATGTCCTGATGCTGTATTAAGGCTACGCCAGAGTGGAACAACCTACAATCCGCTCTCATACCTCCTGGTCGGCAAAAGCGCTAAAAAAGCCCTTGCGTTCGCGCCGCATCCTGGTTTAGGTTATTGGACAGGCAATGAATAACCATTCAACGAGACTGTTATGAAGCGTATTGCGAATAAATTCCACCATCATCACCATCACCCTGACTAGTCTTTCAGGCGATGTGTGCTGGAAGACGTTCAGGATCTTCCAGTGGTGAGCAAACGCTTCATAAAAAGCCCCCGGAAGATCGTCTTCCGGGGGCTTTTTTATTACCCGCGTTACGCAGGATAACTCAGGATTCAGGAGAGAAAGCAGATGTCAGACAACAGCCGTTTACGCATAGCTATGCAGAAATCAGGGCGTCTTAGTGACGATTCACGTGAATTACTGGCCCGCTGTGGCATAAAAATCAACCTGCACACCCAGCGCTTGATCGCACTTGCAGAGAATATGCCCATCGACATCCTGCGTGTACGCGATGACGATATCCCCGGCCTGGTAATGGATGGCGTCGTTGACCTCGGTATTATTGGCGAAAACGTACTGGAAGAAGAGTTACTTAACCGCCGCGCGCAAGGCGACGACCCGCGCTACTACACCTTGCGTCGCCTTGATTTCGGTGGCTGCCGCCTGTCCATAGCGACTAACGTGGATGAACCCTGGGATGGCCCGACCTGCCTGAACAATAAACGTATTGCGACTTCTTATCCGCACCTGCTTAAACGCTACCTCGACCAGAAAGGCGTTCAGTTCAAATCCTGTCTGCTTAATGGCTCCGTCGAAGTCGCCCCGCGCGCCGGTCTGGCTGATGCCATCTGCGACCTCGTTTCAACAGGCGCCACGCTCGAAGCCAACGGCCTGCGCGAAGTTGAAGTGATTTATCGCTCCAAAGCGTGCCTGATTCAGCGCGACGGTGAAATGCCAGAAATGAAGCAGAAACTTATCGACAAACTGCTCACCCGTATCCAGGGCGTGATTCAGGCCCGTGAATCCAAATACATCATGCTGCACGCACCAAGCGACCGGCTGGAGGAGGTTGTTGCTCTACTACCAGGCGCAGAGCGCCCTACTATTCTGCCGTTGGCGGGTGACCAACAGCGTGTGGCCATGCACATGGTCAGCAGTGAAACCTTGTTCTGGGAAACGATGGAAAAACTGAAAGCGCTCGGCGCCAGCTCCATCCTTGTGCTGCCTATTGAGAAGATGATGGAGTAATCACCATGAGTTTCAATACCGTCATTGACTGGAACCGCTGTGACGCTGCACAGCAGCGCGAACTGCTGACGCGCCCGGCTATCTCTGCCTCCGACAGCATAAGCCGTACCGTTAGCGAGATTCTTGATAACGTAAAAAAACGCGGCGATGCGGCACTGCGCGATTACAGCGCAAAGTTTGATAAAACCGAGGTTCTGAACCTTAAAGTCAGCGCCGAGGACATTTCGGCCGCCGCTGCGCGCCTTGGTGATGATGTTAAGCAGGCAATGGCGGTCGCGGTCGCGAATATCGACACATTTCATAAGGCGCAGCAGCTTCCGGGCGTTGATGTTGAGACCATGCCTGGTGTGCGCTGCCAGCAGGTGACGCGCCCGATTGAAGCCGTGGGTCTGTATATTCCCGGCGGCTCGGCTCCGCTCTTCTCCACGGTACTGATGCTGGCCACTCCGGCGCGCATCGCAGGTTGTCAGCGCGTAGTGCTGTGCTCGCCGCCACCAATTGCTGATGAGATTCTTTATGCCGCCCAGCTGTGCGGTATTGAAGAAGTCTTTCAGGCGGGCGGCGCACAGGCTATCGCCGCACTGGCATTTGGCACCGATAGCGTACCCAAAGTGGACAAAATTTTTGGCCCTGGCAACGCCTTTGTCACCGAAGCCAAACGCCAAATTAGCCAACGCTTAGCCGGTGCGGCTATTGATATGCCCGCTGGTCCTTCTGAGGTACTGGTGATTGCCGACAGCGGCGCGAACCCGGATTTTGTCGCCTCCGACCTGCTCTCTCAGGCCGAACACGGCCCGGATTCTCAGGTCATTTTACTAACGCCTGATGCTGCTATGGCCGAACGTGTCGCTGAGGCTGTCGAACGTCAACTGGCTACTCTGCCGCGTGCTGAAACAGCACGCCAGGCGCTGGCGGCAAGCCGCCTGATTGTGGCTCGTGACCTTGCGCAATGCGTGGCTATCTCCAACCAGTATGGTCCGGAGCATCTGATTATCCAGACTCGTAACGCCCGCTCCCTGGTCGCCAGTATCACCAGCGCAGGTTCTGTATTTCTCGGCGACTGGTCACCCGAATCAGCAGGCGATTATGCCTCTGGCACTAATCACGTGCTGCCAACCTATGGCTATACTGCGACCTGTTCAAGTCTGGGGTTAGCTGACTTCCAGAAACGCATGACCGTGCAGGAACTCAGTCCACAGGGGTTCGCCTCATTGGCCTCAACCATAGAAATCCTCGCCGCAGCCGAGCAGCTGACGGCCCACAAAAATGCGGTAACCCTGCGCGTGGCTGCGCTTAAGGAGCAGAAATGACGATTGAAGCACTGGCGCGCGCAAATGTGCGTGAACTAACGCCGTATCTGTCCGCACGCCGCCTCGGCGGCAAAGGCGATGTGTGGCTGAATGCTAACGAATATCCAACGGCGGTGGAATTTGCGCTGACCCAGCAAACACTGAATCGCTATCCGGAATGCCAGCCTGCTGCCGTCATTGAACGCTATGCTGCTTACGCGGGCGTCAAACCGGGTCAAGTGCTGGTAAGTCGGGGCGCAGATGAAGGCATCGAACTGTTGATTCGCGCATTCTGCGAACCGGGACAGGATGCGGTACTTTACTGCCCACCCACTTACGGCATGTATAGCGTCAGTGCTGAAACCATTGGTGTGGAATGCCGCACCGTACAGGCTCTGAACGACTGGCAGCTTGATTTACCGGCTATTGAACAACAGCTCAACGGCGTGAAGGTGATATTCGTCTGTAGCCCCAATAATCCAACCGGCCAACTTATCAACCCGGACGACCTACGGGCGCTGCTGGAAATGACGCGCGGTAAAGCCATCGTTGTTGCTGATGAAGCCTATATTGAGTTCTGCCCGCAGGCAACGCTTGCCAGCTGGCTCAGTGATTATCCGCACCTGGCTATCCTGCGCACGCTCTCAAAAGCATTTGCACTCGCCGGACTGCGTTGCGGCTTTACGCTGGCAAACGAAGAAATTATCAATCTGCTGCTCAAGGTGATTGCGCCTTACCCACTGTCAACACCGGTTGCGGATATTGCCGCTCAGGCACTAACCGCAGAAGGCATCGCCGCGATGCGAGCACGCGTGGCTGAAATTGTGGACAATCGCCGCCTGCTTATTGATGGGCTCGAAGCCATTCCTGCCGTGGAGCAGGTTTTTGCCTCTGAAACCAATTACGTACTGGCGCGCCTGAATGACGCCAGTCGCCTGTTTAAATCACTCTGGGATCAGGGCATTATCCTCAGAGACCAGAACAAACAACCCAGCCTTAGCGGCTGCCTGCGCATTACCGTCGGCACCCGGGCAGAGTGCCAGCGTGTACTGGATGCGCTGCGTGACCAGGAGAGCCAATGAGCCAGAAATACCTCTTTATTGACCGTGACGGAACCCTGATCGCCGAACCCCCGGAAGATTTCCAGGTTGACCGCTTTGAAAAACTTGCCTTTGAACCGAATGTTATTGCGGTATTGCTGAAGCTCCAGCAGGCAGGTTACCAACTGGTGATGATAACCAATCAGGACGGACTGGGTACAGCCAGTCTGCCGCAGGCCGATTTTGATGGGCCGCATAACCTGATGATGCAGATATTCAGTTCCCAGGGCGTCAACTTTGACGAAGTGCTGATTTGCCCACACCTGCCCGCCGATAACTGTGCCTGTCGCAAGCCGAAAACGGCACTGGTGCAACGTTACCTTGAAGACGGCGTCATGGATAAGGCGCACAGTTACGTCATTGGCGACCGGGCTACTGATATCGAACTGGCGGACAATATGGGCATCAACGGCTTGCGTTACGGAAGTGAGGGACTTGACTGGAATGCCATTGGCGAAGAGCTCACAAAACGTGACCGCTATGCTCATGTGGCACGAAATACCAAAGAAACGCAGATTGACGTGCAGGTGTGGCTTGACCGCGAAGGCGGCAGCAAAATCAATACCGGCGTTGGCTTCTTTGACCACATGCTGGACCAGATTGCCACGCACGGTGGTTTCAGAATGAACATTGAGGTGAAGGGCGATCTGTATATTGACGATCACCACACGGTAGAAGACACCGGCCTGGCCCTGGGTGAAGCATTGAAAACCGCACTCGGTGACAAGCGCGGTATCGCCCGCTTCGGTTTTGTGCTGCCGATGGATGAATGCCTCGCGCGCTGCGCACTGGATATCTCCGGACGTCCGCACCTTGAATACAAAGCAGAATATAACTTCCAGCGCGTAGGCGATTTAAGCACGGAAATGGTTGAGCACTTTTTCCGTTCGTTATCCTACACCATGGGCGTGACGCTACATCTGAAGACCAAAGGCAAAAACGATCACCATCGCGTCGAAAGCCTGTTTAAAGTCTTTGGCCGCACCCTGCGCCAGGCCATCCGCGTTGAAGGCGACACACTTCCCTCATCAAAAGGAGTGTTGTGATGAATGTGGTGATTCTTGATACCGGCTGCGCCAATCTTTCCTCGGTGAAATGGGCGGTGCAGCGCCTGGGCTACGACCCTGTCGTAAGTCGCCACCCCGACGTGGTACTGCGTGCCGATAAGCTGTTTTTACCTGGCGTAGGTACTGCGCAGGCGGCGATGGATCAGCTACGAGAACGAGAGCTGGTAGAATTGATTAAAGCCTGTACCCAGCCGGTACTGGGAATTTGCCTCGGGATGCAGTTACTCGGCAGCCACAGTGACGAAAGCCACGGAGTGGAAACACTCGGCATTATTCCTGACCCGGTGCTAAAGATGACTGACCGCGGCCTGCCGTTACCACACATGGGTTGGAACCGCGTCACGTCGCTTGCAGGCAACCATCTGTTTCGTGGCATCGAAGATGGCGCCTGGTTCTACTTTGTCCACGGCTACGCCATGCCGGTCAATGCCAGCACCATCGCACAGTGCGAGTACGGCGAGGCTTTCAGCGCCGCCGTGCAAAAGGACAATTTTTATGGCGTTCAGTTTCACCCTGAGCGCTCAGGCAAAGCTGGCGCGCAGTTGCTGAAAAACTTCCTGGAGATGTAAATGATTATCCCGGCATTAGATTTGATTGACGGCAAGGTCGTGCGTTTGCATCAGGGCGACTATGGGCAACAGCGCGACTATGGTGCGGATGCATTGCCTCGTCTGCAAGACTATCAGGCTCAGGGAGCGCAGGTCCTGCATCTGGTGGACCTCACCGGTGCGAAAGACCCGGCTCAACGCCAAATCCCACTGTTGAAAACACTGCTGGCGGGCGTCAGTGTACCGGTTCAGGTTGGCGGCGGCGTTCGCACCGAAGCCGATGTCGAGACCCTGCTTAACGCTGGCGCGAGCCGTGTAGTGGTTGGCTCCACGGCTGTGAAATCACCGCAGGTAGTCGAGCAGTGGTTTACACGTTTTGGTGCTCAGCAACTGGTACTGGCACTTGATGTGCGTATTGATGCAGGTGGTAACAAGCAGGTAGCGGTTAGCGGCTGGCAGGAAACCTCTGGCATTACGCTTGAACAGTTGGTTGAACGTTTTTCGCCATTTGGTCTGGCACACGTACTGTGTACCGATATTTCGCGAGATGGCACGCTGGCAGGTTCTAACGTAGCGCTGTACCAGGAAATCTGCGCTCGCTTTCCTCAGGTCGCGTTCCAGGCATCAGGTGGCATCGGCAACCTTAATGACATTGCCGCGTTGCGCGGTAGCGGTGTGAAAGGCGTTATCGTTGGTCGCGCCCTGCTGGAAGGCAAATTCAACGTGAAGGAGGCTATCGCATGCTGGCAAAACGGATAATTCCCTGCCTTGACGTACGCGACGGTCAGGTGGTTAAAGGCGTACAGTTTCGTAACCATGAGATTATTGGCGACATCGTGCCACTGGCTAAACGTTACGCCGAAGAAGGTGCAGACGAACTGGTATTTTACGATATCACGGCTTCCAGTGATGGCCGCGTGGTTGATAAAAGCTGGATTGCACGTGTCGCCGAAGTGATCGATATCCCCTTTTGTGTGGCAGGCGGCATCAAATCCATTGAAGACGCCGCGCAGATTCTCTCCTTTGGCGCCGACAAAATTTCCATCAACTCACCGGCGTTGGCTGACCCCATGCTGATTACCCGGTTGGCGGACCGCTTTGGCGTACAGTGTATTGTGGTGGGTATTGATACCTGGTTTGATGCACAAAGCGGGAAATACCATGTTAATCAATACACCGGCGATGAGAGCCGCACCCGTGTTACGCAGTGGGAAACCCTCGACTGGGTACAGGAAGTGCAAAAACGCGGCGCCGGCGAAATTGTGCTGAACATGATGAACCAGGATGGCGTGCGTAACGGTTACGACCTGACCCAGCTCAAAAAAGTGCGCAACGTGTGCCGTGTGCCGCTCATCGCCTCTGGCGGAGCCGGCACAATGGAGCATTTCCTGGAGGCGTTCCGTGAAACCAATGTCGATGGTGCTCTGGCGGCCTCGGTGTTCCACAAGCAAATAATTAATATCGGTAAACTGAAAGATTATCTGATCCAACAGGGCGTGGAGATAAGACAGTGTTAACAACCAAACAACGCGGCGAACTCGACTGGAACAAAACTGACGACATGATGCCCGCCATTATCCAGCATGCGGTATCCGGTGAGGTATTGATGCTGGGTTACATGAATCCGGAAGCCCTGGCACAAACGGAGGTTTCCGGTAATGTTACTTTCTACTCACGAACCAAACAACGGCTGTGGACTAAGGGCGAAACCTCTGGCCACTTTTTAAAAGTCGTCAGTATCACTCCTGACTGTGATAATGACACACTATTGATTCTGGCTACTCCTGTTGGGCCAACCTGTCATCTGGGCACGTCTAGTTGCTTTGGTGAGCAAGCTCATCATGAGTGGCATTTCCTGTATCAGCTTGAACAATTGCTGGCTGAACGTAAACATGCCGATCCTGGCAGTTCTTATACCGCCAAACTTTATTCCAGCGGCACCAAACGTATTGCACAGAAGGTGGGTGAAGAAGGGGTCGAAACCGCGCTGGCAGCTACCGTGCGGGATCGTGATGAGCTGGTGAATGAAGCTTCAGATTTAATGTATCACTTGCTGGTGTTGCTGCAGGACCAGGAGCTGGATTTAGGAAAAGTGATTGCGAATTTGCGAAGCAGGCATAAGTAAGGCGTTAATGAGACCGAAGTCATCTTCAATACCACCTACTGTTGATTGTGAATAAGGACGTAAAAAAGGGCCGGAATATCCGGCCCTTTTATTTGAAATAAGCGTGTTGTCAGAACTTATGCCGACTGGTAATTACGAATAGCATTACGGCCAAGAACATAGCCGCTTCCAACCAGACCACCAAGCAATGCAGCGAGGATCAGTACCAGTCCACGTTTAGGACTATCACGGCGAACCGGTAGGTTTGGCTTCATGACATACTGAAATGAGGAAGCCGTATCTGCTTTGTGTGCCAGTGCTTTCACCGCCATATACGACTGAAGCGTCGTGTAATAGTTCTCACCCAGCGGTAGAGGGCGTGTGGATTCATTCTGAATCGTGGCCGACAACGCATCGCTTCCCAGAACAAACAAAGTATCTTCGGAAAGTGATTCCGCCTGCTGGACCTCAGTAGATTTAATATTGCTTTGCTGGGCAACAGCAAGGGCCTGGCGTAACACTTGCAGACGCTTATCACGCTTTTCTTTCGCTACCAGCTCCTGAGTGTCCAGGGAACTTTTCAGATCTTTCATCGTTGCATTGATGTTGGTGACCAGATCCTGGTTCAGTTCGTCAATAACACGCTGGTTAATTTTATCAATATAAGAAGTCAGAGTCTTTCGGGCATCTTCTGCAGATGCACCAATGTAGCTGATTTTCAGCGGCATAGCCTGACCTTTCACTGCGGGTTCAATGACCAATTTTTCTGGATTACTCTGGTTATCCAACTCTTCAGAAAGCGCCGAGATCAATGCGTTAAAGCGATTGAAAAAACGATACTGTATGTCAGTAACCGAC
>JALAGK010000156.1 GCA_022712475.1 Enterobacteriaceae bacterium | reverse complement strand
GTTATCAACCACGGGCTGGAAGGGCTGGCGCAGAATTTACACCTGCGCCTCCCCTCGCTGCCAGGAGAAATGGGGCAAATCAGTCGGCGCGTTAACGCGCTCGCCCAGGCGCTGGGAGAAACGCGCACGCTTAATGATCTCATTGTCGAAAATGCCGCAGACGGCGTTATCGCCATCGATAAATCAGGTTGCGTCACCACCCTGAATCCGGCTGCCCAGCAAATCACCGGCTACAGCCGTGAAGAGCTGCTGGGCCAGCCTTATGCCGCACTCTTTACCAATAGCGACTATGCAAGCCCGGTACTTGATACGCTGGAGCGAGGCATAGAGCACCGGGCGCTGGAAGTCAGCTTCCCGGCAAAGGCACAGCGTATTGAACTTATTGTCACCACCAGCGAGCTTCGAAACAACCACGGCGAACTGGTTGGCGCGCTGGTGATTTTCTCTGATTTGACCGCACCTAAAGAAGCGCAGCTCCGCCAGGCACAGGCTGAACCGCTGGCGACCCTCGGGGAGCTTATGGCCGGTGTTGCCCATGAAGTACGCAACCCTCTCACGGCTATCCGGGGTTATGTACAAATTCTCAAGCAGCAAGATACCCAGTTACATCATCAGGAGTATCTGACCATCATTCTCAAAGAGATTGATGCCATTAACCGCGTTATTCAGCAGTTGCTGGATTTCTCCCGCCCACGCCCAGGGCCGCGCCAGCCCGTCAGCCTCAATGAGGTTATTAAAGAATCCCTCGTTCTCATTCAGACCTCCGGGCTTGAGGCGCGCATCAATTTCAGCAGCCAACTCTGCGACACACTCGGTCCGCTGATTGCCGACCGGGAATTACTGCGCCAGGTTATTCTCAATTTGCTCATTAATGCCGTTCAGTCCATCAGCGTCAGAGGCAGCATACACATCCGCACCTGGCAGTACGACGACGAACGCCAGGCACTTGCCATCACTGATAACGGCTGCGGTATACCCGCAGATGTACGGCATAAAATTTTTGAACCTTTCTTTACCACCAGAGCGTCCGGCACCGGGCTGGGGCTGGCGCTGAGCCAACGCATTATCAGCGCCCATCAGGGAGATATCCTGCTCGAAAGCAAACCGGGGCACGGCACCACTTTTACGATTATTTTGCCTGTTGTGGGCCAGGGAACCCAACCTACATGAAACCGAGCTACCGTATTCTTATTGTGGATGATGAAGATAACGTTCGTCGCATGTTATCCACCGCCTTTACGTTGTCGGGGCAGGAAACCTTCTGCGCCAGAGATGGCAGTGAAGCCATACGCCTATTCACCGATCACCCGCCCGACGTAGTACTGATGGATATCCGCATGCCCGTTCTCAACGGCATTGAGGCGCTACAGCAAATGCACGCCCAACATCCCCGGATTCCAGTAATTCTGATGACCGCCTATGCAGAGGTTGAAACAGCTGTTGAGGCACTACGCTGCGGTGCCTTTGACTACATCATCAAGCCTTTTGATCTTGATGAATTACACATCGTGATTCAACGCGCACTTGCGCTTGAGTCCATGAAGCAAGAGATAAGCTCCCTGCACAAAGCGCTGACAGACAGCTGGCAGTGGGGCCACATTCTGACGACCAGCCCGAACATGATGGAAGTCTGCCGCGACACCGCCAAAATTGCGCTCAGCCAGGCAAGCGTGCTGATAAGCGGTGAAAGCGGCACCGGTAAAGAGCTTATTGCCCGGGCTATTCATTACAACAGCCGCCGCGCTGCAGGCCCCTTTATTAAAGTAAACTGCGCCGCGCTCCCGGAGTCGCTGCTGGAAAGCGAACTATTCGGCCATGAGAAAGGCGCGTTTACTGGCGCCCAGGTCCAGCGCCGAGGGCTGTTTGAGCGCGCACATCAGGGTACCCTGCTGCTCGACGAAGTGGGTGAGATGCCGCTTACGTTACAGGCCAAGCTGCTGCGGGTGCTACAGGAACGAGAATTTGAACGCCTTGGCGGCCACCAGACTATCCAGGTGGATATTCGTATTGTCGCGGCCACCAATCGTAATCTGGCGGCGATGGTTGAAGACGGATCCTTTCGCCAGGATGTGTTCTATCGCCTTAACGTTATCCACCTGGAAATTCCACCGCTGCGCGAACGCCCACAGGATATCCCCCTGCTGGCGAATCATTTCCTGCAAAAATTCTCGGCGGAAAACCAGCGCGATATTATCGATATCGACCCTGCCGCGCTGGCCTGCCTGTGCGCCTGGCACTGGCCGGGTAATATTCGCGAACTGTCCAACGTGATTGAGCGCGCGGTTATTATGAGTACCGGCGCATTGATTTTCACTGACGATCTCCCTGCACAGCTCCTCTCCCCGCCCCCCGCAGACATCGATGAAAAGCGCTCTGCTGTGGGCGAAGAACGTAACCTGAAAGACGAAATGAAGCGCTATGAAAAAAAGCTGATTATTGAAACCCTCGAACACTACGACGGTAACCGCACCCACTGCGCACTGGCGCTCGGTATCAGCCGCCGGGCGCTGATGTATAAACTCCAGGAATACGACATCTGTCAGCCGTCACGCTCCGACACGTAATGGCCTTACGGGCCAGGAAGAAAGTTGCACACTGTGCAATTTTCTTCCTGCTTGCAGGAGTAAACCTCGTCCCTACAACCGCTCCCGATGCTGCCTTAATACTTTAAAAAACAACCCATTAAAAATAATCATAGCAGTCTGCCTCACCTGGCATCCCCTTTGCTATGCCTGTGTATACCCAATAACGGAGTACGCACAGGGAAAAACAATGAAAAATAAACTTATCGCTTTACCCGACGCCGCCCGCCTCTTCCGTGATGGCATGACCATCATGGTGGGTGGATTTATGGGGGTTGGCACACCGCCCCGCCTGGTTAACGCTCTGCTGGATTCTGGCGTCAGGGATCTGACGTTAATTGCTAACGACACCGCGTTCGTCGATATCGGCATCGGTCCTCTTATTGTTAATGGACGGGTCAGAAAAGTTATTGCTTCGCACATCGGCACCAACCCGGAAACCGGGCGGCGCATGATAGCCGGTGAAATGGAGGTGCAACTGGTACCTCAGGGCACGCTCATTGAACAAATTCGCTGCGCCGGTGCCGGGCTTGGCGGCATCCTCACCCCCACCGGCGTCGGGACAGTAGTGGAAGACGGTAAACAAACGCTGACGCTGGACGGTGTGACTTACCTGCTTGAACGCCCGCTGCGTGCTGACCTGGCGCTGGTACGCGCCCATCACGCCGATCGTGCTGGCAACCTGACCTATCAACTTAGCGCTCGCAACTTTAACCCGCTGATCGCGATGGCGGCAGACATCACGCTGGTTGAGCCAGATACGCTGGTGGACGTTGGTGCGATTGAACCGGATCGGGTGATGACTCCCGGTGCCGTTGTTGACTATATCGTTAACCCCGAGGAGTGCTAATCATGGATGCAAAACAGTTTATTGCCCGCCGCGTGGCGCAGGAATTACGTGATGGCGACATCGTCAATCTTGGCATTGGTCTACCGACCCTGGTTGCCAACTACCTGCCTGAAGATGTGCATATTACCCTGCAATCGGAGAACGGTTTTCTCGGCCTTGGGCCAGTGACCGAGCCTCACCCGGACCTGGTCAACGCAGGCGGGCAGCCGTGCGGCATTCTACCCGGTGCCGCCATGTTCGACAGTGCCACCTCCTTTGCGCTTATCCGCGGTGGTCACGTTGATGCCTGTGTGCTGGGTGGCCTGCAGGTTGATGAACAAGCTAACCTCGCCAACTGGGTGGTACCCGGCAAAATGGTGCCCGGCATGGGAGGCGCGATGGATCTCGTTACCGGTGCCCGTAAAGTGATTATCGCGATGGAGCACTGTGCCAAAGATGGTTCGGCCAAAATTCTCCGCTACTGCACCATGCCGCTCACTGCATTGCATGCAGTTCATATGCTGGTAACCGAGCTTGCGGTATTCCGCTTTATCGACGGCAAAATGTGGTTGTGTGAAGTGGCCGAAGGCTGCGATGTACAAACCATCCGGGACAAAACCAACGCGCATTTTGAGCTGGCGGCCGACCTGAAGGTGATGCCAGTTCAGGCTGAGCGAGGTGTCGCATGATAGGTCGCCTTTCCCGGTTCATGACGCGCTTTGTCAGTCGCTGGCTGCCGGACCCGCTTATCTTCGCCATCCTGCTGACCATACTGACTTTCATTATTGCTCTGTGGCTCACGCCGCAAACCCCGGTTAGCATGGTGAAAATGTGGGGCGATGGCTTCTGGAATCTGCTGGCTTTTGGTATGCAGATGGCGCTTATCGTCGTCACTGGCCATGCGCTGGCCAGTTCCAGCCCGGTAAAACGACTGCTGCGTGTGGTGGCTTCCACGGCCAAAACACCCGCCCAGGGTGTCATGCTGGTAACCTTCTTCGGGCTGACGGCCTGCGCTATCAACTGGGGTTTTGGTCTGGTAGTCGGCGCAATGTTTGCCCGTGAAGTGGCGCGTCGGGTTCCCGGCTCCGACTACCCGCTGCTTATTGCCTGTGCCTACATTGGCTTTCTTACCTGGGGCGGCGGCTTCTCTGGCTCAATGCCGCTGCTGGCCGCAACCCCCGGCAACCCGGTAGAGCACGTGGCCGGGCTGATTCCGGTCGGTGACACGTTGTTTACCGGTTTTAACCTCTTTGTCACCCTCGGCCTTATCGTCGCCATGCCGTTTGTTACGCGCATGATGACGCCAAAACCGCAGGATGTGGTCAGTATTGACC
>JALAGK010000155.1 GCA_022712475.1 Enterobacteriaceae bacterium | reverse complement strand
GCACAGGACAGTTTCTTTTTTATGTCTCCGTATCGGAGTTTTACCACGTCTGGCTGTATTTCTCATTTCAACGTCAGTGCGGCCGATGGCGGCGACCTGCACGGGGATTTCCAGTGTCGGCTGGCGAGTGCTTTTGCACAGGCAAAGGCCCGGGGAATCAAAAAGCCGATAATGGTCGGTGCAATACCGTTCGATACGCGCCAGCCTTCCGCATTGTTTATCCCCGAGCAGGTGACGCCATTTTCTCGCCAGCAGCGTCAGCGCGAAAGCCTGCATCAGATCTCAGTGCGCCAGCCGGACGTCGTCTCCCGTGAGGCAATTCCCAACCAGGCTGTGTTTGAAGAGATGGTGGCGCGTGCTGCCTGTGCCACCAGCCAGCCGGGTATTGATAAAGTGGTGCTCTCGCGCCTGATTGATATCACTACCGCGCGCCCGGTTGACCGCGCGGCGCTATTTGAGCGCCTGCTGGCGCAAAACCCTGCCAGTTTTAATTTCCACGTACCGCTGGCCGACGGCGGAGCGCTGATAGGCGCCAGCCCTGAACTGTTACTGCGTAAGGACGGCAACGCCTTCTGTTCGCTACCGCTGGCAGGCTCTGCGCGCCGCGAACGTGACGCTCAGGCCGACAAAGGCGCGGGCGAGACATTGATGAACTCGCGCAAGGACCGGCATGAGCATCAGCTTGTTACCGACGCTATGCGCAATGTGCTGGCCCCTCGATCTGCTTACCTGGCCGTGCCGGACAAACCGGAACTTATCACCACGCCGACGCTGTGGCATCTCTCCACCCCCATTGAAGGGCTGGTACGTAACGCGGCGGAAAACGCGCTGTCGCTCGCCTGCCTGTTGCACCCTACGCCTGCGCTGAGCGGGTTCCCAAATGATGTGGCCCAGAGCCTGATTCGTGAACTGGAGCCGTTCGACAGAGAACTGTTTGGCGGCATCGTGGGCTGGTGTGACGCCGAAGGTAACGGTGAATGGGTGGTTACTATCCGTTGCGCAAGGCTACACGGCAGCCGGGTGCGGCTCTTTGCCGGCGCGGGCATCGTACCTGCATCGTCGCCAGTCTCTGAATGGCACGAAACCGGCACCAAGCTTTCTACGATGTTGAACGTTTTTGGTCTGAACTGAGGCAAGGATATGGCTATTCCTTTTAACCGCTGGCCGGACGCGCTGGCCGCACGCTACCGCGAAAAGGGCTACTGGGCGGAGTTACCGCTCACTGACATTCTCACCCGCCACGCCGGCAGCACACGCACGGCGATTATCGATGGTGAACGTGAACTGAGCTACCGGGAACTTGATGAGGCCTCGACCCGTCTGGCGGCATCATTGATGCGCAAGGGGTTGAAAACAGGCGATACCGCACTGGTGCAGTTGGGTAATCACGCTGAATTGTTTATCACCTTCTTTGCATTGCTGAAAGCGGGGGTGGCACCAGTTAACGCGTTGTTCAGCCATCAGCGCACCGAACTTGCGGCGTATGCCGGGCAGATTGAACCACGGCTTCTGGTGGCTGACCGTGAGCACGCGCTGTTTCGCAATGATGCTTTTATCAATCAGCTGCGCAGCGATTACCCGTCGCTAAATGTGGTGGCGCTGCGTAACGACGACGGTGAGCGTTCACTTCAGGCGATGATTGACGCGCCAGAAGATAACTTCACGGCCTGCCCATCCGCGGCCGATGAGGTGGCGTTTTTCCAGCTTTCCGGTGGCAGCACGGGAACCCCAAAGCTTATTCCCCGCACCCACAACGATTATTACTACAGTATTCGCCGCAGCGTGGAAATTTGCCGCTTCGATGACAATACCCGTTTCTTGTGTGCTATCCCGGCGGCACATAACTATGCCATGAGCTCTCCTGGTTCACTTGGCGTGTTTTACGGCGAAGGCTGCGTTGTGTTAGCGGCTGACCCGAGTGCAACGCTGTGCTTCCCGCTTATCGAAAAACATCAGATTGACGTGACGGCGCTGGTACCGCCTGCCGTCAGCTTGTGGCTACAGGCTATTGGCGAGTGGGGCAGTAATAAACAGCTTGCGTCGCTGCGTCTGTTGCAGGTAGGTGGAGCACGTTTTCCGGAGCCGCTGGCACGCCGTGTTCCGGCAGAAATTGGCTGCCAGCTTCAGCAGGTGTTCGGTATGGCCGAGGGACTGGTGAATTATACCGCGCTGGATGATGACGATGAGCTCATCTTTACCACTCAGGGCCGCCCGATGTGTCCGGACGACGAAGTCTGGGCTGCCGATGAAAACGGTAACCCGGTTGGCGCAGGTGAAGTAGGTCTGTTAATGACGCGCGGGCCGTATACCTTCCGCGGTTATTACAAAAGCCCGCAGGATAACGCAAAGGCCTTTGATGCCAACGGCTTTTACTGCTCTGGCGATCTGATTGTGATTGATGAAGACGGCTACATCCGCGTGGTCGGGCGAGAAAAAGATCAGATAAACCGTGGCGGCGAGAAGATTGCGGCAGAAGAAATTGAAAACCTGCTGCACCGTCATGAGGACATTATCCACGCCGCCCTGGTGTCGATGGATGACGAACTGATGGGCGAGAAAAGCTGCGCATTTATTGTTGGGCGCCGTGCGCTGCGTGCGGTGGAAATCCGCCGTTGGTTGCGTGAGCTGGGCGTTGCTGACTACAAGCTGCCGGACAAGGTAGAAAACGTCGACGAACTGCCGCTTACCCATGTGGGTAAACCTGACAAAAAGCGCCTGCGCCAGCTGATTGCTGAACGCCGCCTGACAATGCATTGAGGAGTAATTTTATGGCCATTCCAAAACTTAACGGT
>JALAGK010000154.1 GCA_022712475.1 Enterobacteriaceae bacterium | reverse complement strand
TTGGTGCGGTTTTGTCATGGGTAACGTTATTTCTAAGGCAGCCTGGGTATTTATCTGAACGGTATTTTTATAATACCGTGGCGTAATAGATTAATGCTGTTGCGCTTTTTTTAACTGTTATTCCTGGCGTTTAGACCTGGTACATAAAAGATGCCGCCTGCACCGGTACATTATCCACTGCAATAACGTAAAGGCGCTGGCGATACCATGGGGGGCGGTAGCGAAGAATAATGATGATATTCGTAGCCAGGCGGGTTATTGCGCGGTTAACGCCCAGAGCTGAGGCTGGCAGCCCGAACGCTGCGGGCAGCGGCGACAGCCGCCAGAGAGGCAGCTGTCGTCAGTGTCTGGCGCCACGTGCGTAACAAGACCCATATGTTCCAGGTGTGCCAGCAGGACCTCCACTCGGGTCAGAGGCAGGTCCAGCAGTTGGCTAATCTGCTGTGATGCCAGGCGGCCATGCAGTGTTAGCACCTCACGTATCTCTTTCAGACCCGCCATGGCAGCCCCTTAATGACAGTGCCTGCCATCAGCGGCAGGCGGGTGACCTGTCCCCAGCAGGTTAACATCCACCCTACTGCGCGCGCGGCGTAAGCCCACCAGCAGAAGAACGTTAAATACCAGGACGGCGGTAACCACGACAAGACTGTAGCGCGGATGTTCGCTGAAGGTCGCGCACTGATACCACAATGCTGCCAGCGAGTAGCCAATATTCAGCCCCCACAGAATAGAAAATGTCATCCAGCCGCGGCTTGATTCACGGGCAATGGCTCCCATCACCGAGATGCAGGGCATATACAACAGCACAAAAATCAGATAGCTGTACGCTGCGGCGTCGCTACCGAACTTGCTGCTCATCATGCCCATCGCACCGCCTGCCATTTCACCGTCGCCTTTGCTGGCCTCAATTGGGTTCGCCAGCACGCTCAGGCTAAACGTGTCTTTCAGGCTCTGCCAGGTTTCACTCAGCGCATCGCTCAGTTCTTCGCGCAGGCTGAATGTTGCCGGGTCAAAGGCTTCGGCATGCAGATCCTCGGCGGTGTAGAGCGTGTTTAGCGTACCCACGACCACTTCTTTTGCCATTGCGCCAGTAAAAAGCCCCACCGTGGCCTGCCAGTTGTCTTCCTGCACGCCAATGGGGTACAGCAGTGGCGTCAGTACCTTACTGACCGAGGCGAGTGCGGAGTCGTTAATGCTGTCCACCGGCTTGCCGCTAAACGAGAAGCTGTTCAATGCGCCAATGAAAACGCTGACGATGACAATCACTTTCCCGGCGCGCAGCACAAACCCTTTCAGGCGCTGCCAGGTTTGTAGCAGCAGGCTTTTCAGGTGTGGCACGTGGTACACCGGCAGTTCCATGACAAACGGACTGGCCTCACCGCGCATTAGCGTGTGTTTGAGCATAAGGCCCGTGAGAATGGCCATGACAATGCCCAGCAGATACAGCGAGAACACCACCAGCGCGCCGCTCTGGCCGAAAAACGCCGCGGCAAACACGGCGAAGATAGCCAGACGTGCGCCACATGACATAAACGGCGCCATCATGATGGTCATCAGGCGTTCCCGTGGCGCATCCAGCGTGCGAGCGCCCATGACCGATGGCACGTTGCAGCCAAAGCCAACAATCAGCGGAACAAAGGACTTGCCCGGCAGGCCGAGGGCCTGCATCAGGCGGTCCATGACAAACGCTGCGCGTGCCATGTAGCCAGAGTCTTCAAGAAAAGAAAGGAACAGATACATCATGCCGATTTGCGGCACCAGCGGCAGCACGGTGTTGATACCACCACCAATGCCCTGGGCAAGAAATACGGTAAGCCAGTCAGGGAAGCTTAGCGTGGCACCCAGCCACTGTAAGCCGTGAATAAACAGCGCCGCCGAACCACCATCGAAAATGGGCTGGAGTGCACCGCCAATGTTAATGGCCAGCAGAAACATCATGTACATGACCAGTAAAAAGACCGGTAGCCCCAGCACGCGGTTGAGCACAATTTTATCAAGCAGCACGGTGAGGCGGTTTGGCTCCGCGGTCAGGCTATTGCTGACGCTGTCGCACAGTGCGGCAATGCTCTGGTAGCGGGCATCGGCAATCATCAACGCCGGTTCGTTACCGTTTTGCTCCAGCGTTTTTTGTGCCTGTGGGAGCAGGGCTCGGGTGGATTCACCCACAAGTTGCTGGCTGTAAATGTCGCCTTCGAGCATTTGCAGCGCCAGCCAGCGGCGCTTGTGATGTGCCATTGTCGCTGGAATGCTGTTGGCCAGCGTTTCTGCCTGGGCCAGCAGGGCGCGTGGATAATGCACATGTTCAATTTCTTTATTGCCCTGGTGACGGTCAATGGCGAGCTTCAGGCTGTCGATGCCGCGCCCGCGCGTGGAGACCAGCGGCACTACCGGGCAACCGAGCCGGGCGCTGAGGGCGTCAACATCAATACGTATCTGCTGTTTCTCGGCAATATCCAGCATATTGAGCGCGACTACGCAGGGGATACCCAGCTCCAGCAGCTGTAGCGTCAGGTACAGGTTGCGCTCAAGACTTGAGGCATCCACCACGTTGATCAGCATGTCGGCATCGCCACTGAGGATGTAATGGCAGGCGATTTGCTCGTCAAGCGAAGTCTGCGAAGAGATGGTGGTCAATGAATAGGTGCCAGGCAAGTCAACGAGCGTGACCTGGTTATCGGTGGTGCTAAATTGCCCCTCTTTGCGCTCAACGGTCACGCCTGCCCAGTTACCTACACGCTGGCGCGCGCCGGTAAGTTGGTTAAACAACGTGGTTTTGCCACAGTTAGGGTTGCCAATTAAACCTATGGTTAACTTTTTCATTATTATCGTAAATGCGTTAAGTAGGCCGACGAAAAGACGTCAGGAAAGCGCTTCAAGGCTCAGTAGCGCGAGGTCTTTTTTGCGTAACACCAGGCTGACGCGGCGGGTTTCGATATGTATCGGGTCGCCAAAAGGCGCAATACGCACGACGCGAAAGGAAGAGCCGGGAAGCATACCGAGTGACAGGAGCTTTTGTCGGTATGCTGGGCGAATGTCGCTGGAGAAACCGGTGATTTTCCACGCGCTGTCGGGAAGTAGTTGCATAAGAGCCTTCCTGTTGTTGGTATCAGGCAGCTAAAAGCGAGCGGTACTGCCTGAATGAAGCCAACGAGAATGAATAGAGTAACCCCACAATGATAATG
>JALAGK010000153.1 GCA_022712475.1 Enterobacteriaceae bacterium | reverse complement strand
TGAGTTGAGATCGGTCTTAACCTGGCTGATAGGCTTGGTCCATGGGTTTTTCGCCTGCACCCCCGCAGGTAATGAAGATACCGCGCGTTTAGCTTCATCTTTAGAGGCATATACCCCTTTAACCAGCACATACCACGGCTTGCCTTCACGCTGCGTCTGATAAACCACGTAATCCTGTAAGTTCTCTTTCTTCGCCCAGGCATTCAGGTTGGCAAAGTTTGACGAGCTGCTGAGCTGAAGCGTGTAGTGAGACGGTGAAGCAGACGTTAGCGCACCGACATTACCGGTAGTGCTTTTAGCGCTACTGCTTGCCGCTGTCGCCGTTGACGCAGCCTTCGGCGCACTGGCTGTCGCAGCTGGTGCCTTAGCTGGTGTACTGGCGGTCTGTGCTGGCGCTTTCACCACAGGTTTGGGCTCACTTTTCACCTGTGCCGTTGCCTGAGGACGCGTTGTCTGCGACTGATGAGGCGCTTCGATAACCGTCGACTGACGCGGCGGGCGACGAGGTTCGCTCACCTGCGCCGGGCGAGAAGGCTGCTGCGGTGCGCGTACGCTACCGTTACCGGTCATTGCTACCGTTGCCGGTTGGGTCGGCAATGTGGAGCTTGCGGTATCGCCCATCTGGCTCGGACTGGTTTGTTGGCCCTGCGGCGGTGTCAACGCATTGTTCAGGTCACCCTGAATTTCCATACGCTGCTGGCCATTTTGGCCTTGCGCTGGCTGAGACTCGGTTGGTGTAGAGGAAATTGGCGGCAGCGAAATATCGCGCTGATCGCTACCAGTTTGTGCGCTGGTCGGCGCGTTGGCATCAGTGTTCTGTTGCGCGTTGCCTGAGAGATCGATATTGCGCTCGCCACTGGCGGTATTTGCGCCAGAAGTGGCGTTGGACGACGGACCTTTGAGCGCAGAACCGATACCGAAAATAATCAACAGCAGTACCAGAATCCCAACGCCCAGCATAATGTGCTGGCGAGAAACTGAAGCTTTGCCAGCCGGGGCGGGACGACGTCTGCGTGGACGGTTCTCATCGTCCTGCGCGGCATACTGCTCCTGCTCACGGGCACGGCTCGCACGTGACGGTCGACGTTCGTCGGCATCAACATTAACGTCATCAATATTGATACGCGGTTCGTTGTCGTAATTGGCATTCTGACGCGAGCGGCCTGAAGGGCGATCGCTGGGATCGGATTTCAGGTCGTCGTCTGGTTTATATCCATCCATTTAACACCCCATTCGCAGGACAGGGCCTGCAATATTCTGTTAGCGCTTATACGAAGTTATCAGCCGCCGTACGGCTCACTTTTCTCATCATTCACGCTGACTGGCAGTCTGCGATAGCGCTTAAAACGACATCGTGGGCGACACCCGCGCGAATCTCACTCTTACCGATGGCCAGCGGCAGTATCAGCCTCAGCTCGCCGCCTAACACTTTCTTATCGCGCATCATATGCGGCAGATAGCTGTCAGGCGTCATTTCAACCGGCCCTGTGACCGGCAAGCCAGCACGTTTAAGCAACACGATAATACGCTCAACATCCTGCTCAGTGAACTGACCAAGACGCTGGGCCGTACGTGCAGCCATCACCATACCGGCCGCCACAGCCTCACCGTGCAACCAGTTGCCATAACCCATCTGCGCTTCAATGGCGTGACCAAAGGTATGACCCAGATTCAGTAAAGCACGTAACCCGCTTTCCCGCTCGTCGGCAGCAACAACTTCGGCTTTCAGCTCACAGCAGCGGCGGATACAGTACGCCATCGCGTCAACATCCAGTCGCAGCAGCGCGTCGAGGTTTTCTTCAAGCCAGTTAAAGAAATCGGCATCAAGAATGATGCCGTATTTGATAACCTCCGCCAGCCCGGAAGCCAGTTCGCGCGCAGGCAGGGTTTTAAGACAATCAAGGTCAATAATGACCGAAGCGGGCTGCCAGAAAGCGCCAATCATATTTTTACCGAGCGCGTGGTTTACCGCCGTTTTACCGCCCACGGAGGAGTCCACCTGTGAGAGCAGTGTGGTTGGCACCTGAATGAAGCGCACGCCGCGTTGGTAACAGGCAGCTGCAAACCCGGTCAGGTCGCCAATCACACCGCCGCCCAGGGCAACCAGCGTGGTATCACGACCGTGCGGCTTGTGCAGCAGCGCGGTAAAGACGGTTTCAAGGTCAGACAAACTTTTGTGTTTTTCGCCGTCTGGCAGAATGACGCTATCCACCTTAATGCCTGCACCCGAAAGCACGGCGCTGACTTTTTCAAGATACAGGGGCGCGAGGATGTCGTTGGTCACCAGCATCACCTGCTCGCCGCTTTTCAAAGGCCAGAAAGCATCCGGCTCGTTGAACAATCCGGGGGCGATGGTAATCGGGTAACTACGTTCCCCGAGAGTAACAGTTAACCTCTCCATAACGCTCAGTACCTTTTGTTGCTGGTGCCCGCAGGCGAATCATTATCAGAACAGAATCAGTTGCTTTCCAGCATATGAATAATCTGGTTAGCGACAACTTTTGCGCTTTGGTCATCAGTACGAATGGTTACGTCAGCAATTTCTTCGTACAGCGGGTTACGCTCACCAGCCAGCGATTCAAGCACTTCTCGCGGCGGTGTTTCGACCTGCAGCAGGGGACGTTTTTTGTCGCGCTGGGTGCGCGCCAACTGTTTCTCAATGGTGGTTTCCAGGTACACGACCACACCACGCGCGGAGAGACGGTTACGGGTTTCGCGAGATTTTACCGAACCCCCGCCAGTCGCCAGCACAATACCCTGCTTTTCCGTGAGCTCATTGATGATTTTCTCTTCGCGCTGGCGGAAACCTTCTTCACCCTCTACGTCGAAAACCCATCCCACATCCGCTCCGGTCCGTTTCTCAATCTCTTGATCAGAATCGTAAAATTCCATATTGAGTTGCTGAGCTAACTGACGCCCAATAGTGCTTTTGCCGGCACCCATAGGCCCAACCAGAAAGATATTGCGTTTCTCTGCCATTTTTTTTCGGTACTACGTAAGACAATTCGTTGATGATAAACCCACCCCTTGCGTGCCTTGCGGAGCGGGACATGAACTGAAACCCCTTTAGCTATAGTGCGAGAGTCAGACTGAAAATTATCTCAACACTCAAGGCAGTTTGGCAACCGAATAAATACCCCTACGCCGCGAGAGACAATGCTGCACGCAGCGCAAAAGTTCGGTTACGGGCATTAGATACGCCAACTACCCCTTAACGGAATCGCTACACCTTGTATGCTAATTCCCTTCTGGCGTCAAATTGTTGACAGTGATTAACGATAAAAAAGCGCAGCTTATCGCGCAGGCGGAAGTTTCGGGCAATACCTGAGCAATAAAAGCATCATAGGCTACGCTTGATTCTTACTATTTTACCAGCCGCGGCGTGATGAACACGACCAACTCCCGGCGCTCATTTTCACTGGCCGTATGCCGGAACAGCCCCCCCAACAGCGGGACTTTACTCAAACCCGGTACCCCATCGCGGCCTGCATGCCCGCGCTGCTGGAAGATACCGCCAAGCGCCACTGTTTCACCTTCATTCATTTCTATCTGTGTTTCAATCTCTTGCTTATCGATAAGCAATACTTCTCCATCCGCCTGTTGCAGCTTTTGTCCCGGCGCGTTCTGACTAATGCGCAGTTTAAGCCGTATCCGCTGCGCCGGCAGGATGGTGGGCATGACCTCCATCCCCAACACCGCTTCTTTGAACTGCACGCTAGCACTCGAACTCTCGCCAGAAGATGTCTGATAAGGAATTTCGGTTCCCTGTTTGATGCTAGCCTGCTGGCGGTGCGCCGCCAGCAGGCGCGGGCTGGCAATGAACGCGAGCTGCTGCTTGCGCTCAAGCGCTGACAGTTCCAGCTCAAGCTGACGCCCGTTAATCCGACCAACGTTAAAACCGACAAAACTCCCCGGCTGCGTTACGGCAAGATCAACGCCAAATGCGCGCCCGTCTGCGGGACCCTGTGCTGTTGCCTTAGAGCTGCGAAACCACTTTACCCCCAGCTCATGCAGGCTTTGTTGCGTCATGGTGACGATATGGGCAGCCAACTCCACCTGGCCGACCGGGCGGTCCATCTCTTTAATCCATGAACGCAGGTTCGTAAGCGATGCCCGGGTATCATCCACTAACAAGCGATTAGTACGCGCGTCCACCGTCACACTGCCATTAGAGCTAAGTAAACGCTCACCTACATTCTTCATCGCACTCGCCAGCTCTGTAGCATCAGCGTGACTGAGCGCAAATACCTCACGCTGGGTGGGCAGGCGCTTACTTTTCTGTGCAGGCTTATTTGTTATCTGTGCTTCCCGCGCGCCCGCAGGCCAAACGCTCAGTACCTCACCACGTTTTTCAAAACGTAATCCTGCCGCACCAATCACCGTTTCAAATGCCTGCTTCCAGGGTACTGCTGCAAAATTCAGAGAAAGTTTACCCTCCACGCCAGGCGCAACGACCAGACTGTAACGCTGATTTTCCACCAGCGCTTGCAGGATCTGTACCACCGGCACATCGTCCATCAAAAGCGTAACCTTGTCTGAATCCTTCGCCATCACCAGCGTTGGCGCGAATAACGTTGCCATAAGCAACATTGCCTTTATCATGAATACCTCATTTTTCTGGCCTCTCGATCCTGACAGGTGCACACGTGTTTTGCGCCTGCATCAGCACATTCTCATGGGTGATGCCAGCAACCTGCCAACCCGGCAATGGCTCGGTGCCGGTTTGTAGCCTTACCCAACCCTCAGGCGTGCTGACCAGCGCCTGCGCAGTCTTTCCTGATGTTTGAGAAATACCGCGCAACACCCAGCCCTGAAACAAACGGGTACAGAGGTCCGGCAGTGGAATAAACGGGTTACGCGCGCCCTGGCAGGGTATGGCGATAAACAACATCAGTAGCCATGCTCTCATTACGTTTCCCCAAGTCGCAGCGTGAGAGTGAGCACCTGCTCATGCATTTGCAGCCTGACGCTCTCAGGCTTAATGTGCTGTTCACCCAACAGCGTAAACAGCATCGGTAGCTGTGGCCAGCTCACCTCCAGGATTAATTCAGAAGACGGCGAACCTGGCTGCCAACTCACAAGCCGACTCTGGCTCTCCCGACTCAGCGTAAGTGCGGAGAAAGGGCGCAACGGTGGTACGGCGACGAAGTCGGTGTCAGCCATCGCGTGTTGTCTGAGGTACTGATAATTCTGACGCGTTTGTGCCCTAAGCAGGCGTTGGTGTTCCTGAAGCGGCCTGTCAGCAGGCCAGCATTTATCTGCCAGCGTGCTTAGCACACCGTACATCAGTGCCATAACCCCAAGCGTACTCAGAAACCGCCAACACCAGTGTACTGTCAACCAACGTTCAGGGAGTGACGACATGTACACCTCCGATGCTGAACGTCAGGCTAAAACGCCACTCACCGCTGCGCTCGCGCGTTATCGCTCCCTGGTGACTCAGCCGCAGTCCGGCTGACGATGGATGGGTGTGCAACGCATACACACCAGCTTCATCGCGAGACAGCCCGTCTACACGCATCGCATCTTTATGTATTTCCAGCGTGCTAAGCCACACCTGAGGCGGCAACATCTGCGTGAGCGCCAGCAGCGCATTACTCCAGCGCTGGGTTTGCGCCTGACGCCCCTGTATCTGGCGCACGCCTTCCCGCTGGCTTACAAGTAGCTTTTCCTGCTCACGCGCGCTGGCAACCAACTGTTCGACCTTATGCAGAATATCGCGCTCGTTATTGGCTAACAGGCGCTGGTGCTGCGCTTGCTGCACGATTGCCGCGCTGCGCCAGACAACAATAAAAAGCACAACACAACTCGCCCCGCCCAGCGCAATAAGCCACAAGCGCAGGCGGGATGTCAGGCGCTGCTCGCGCCACGCCAGTAGATTCACCAACGCGTTCACTGGTGCACCCTTGCCAACGCCAGAGCGAGCGCCACCGCGTAATGCTCCCCCTTCTCAGGCAACGGCGGTTGCAGACGTACAAGAGCGCTCCAGGGGTCAAAATACGCAACGCCATTTACTGCAAGCGCCTGATGACAGGTAACGACCTGAGACATTTGCACAGCGATGTGCTGACAAAGCGCGGGGACTGTTGCGACCTGCGCCTTATCCACACTGCCCCAGCACGCCGCGCTGGCCCACAGCCAATACTCGCCAGACTGATGAATAACCGTGCTGTATCCCTCTGCGGTAATAAACGGAATCAAACTTTGCAATGCGCTGGCGTCTGGCGCGAGGGCTATGGGTATAAGGCGTATCTGATGAAGTGCCATTCGCATCGCCTCAACCTCTTCTCGCCGTGCGGCGGTCACGGCATATTCCCCCGAGGACTGAGTACAATAATCCAGGCTAAGTTCAGCAGCGTTCATATGCAGCGGTCTACTTAAACTGGACGCGAGGTACATCGCACGCTGGGCCTCAGTCAGAGCGCCCGGTTCTGCCGTTACTGTTTTCTGGAGTGTGCGAGAACCCGGAAACGATACCCGTAATTGCGCACCCAGCGGCAGCTGACGGTGCCAGTCGGCCATTGCCTCTGGCAACACTATCTGTCCGGTAGGTGCAGTTTTTAAATGAGGAAAATCCCACCAGCGCTGCAGATACCAGCCGTGCCTGCCCTGGGAAAGGGCGACGGCGCGTGCGCCATCACATTGAATATCAAGGCCTATTCGCCAGCTTTTAAATACCATACGCGGCTTCTCCCCGTTCATCGTGATGAAAATGACATATCAAAGCGTCTGGCTTGCCTTTATACTACCGCCCGCTTGTTTATAAACTGCCCAGCTGAAACTAAATGGGAAATTCCGAGTGAAGTTCGTAAAGTATTTATTAATCCTTACAGTGTGTTGCATTCTGCTGGGAGCAGGGTCGATATACGGCTTGTACAAATACGTAGAGCCACAATTGCCGGATGTCGCCACGATCAAAGAGGTTCAGCTGCAGATCCCTATGCAGGTCTACAGCGCTGACGGAGAGCTTATCGACCAGTTTGGTGAGAAGCGCCGTATTCCACTGAAACTCAGCGACATTCCACCACAAATGGTCAGAGCGTTTATTGCTACCGAAGACAGCCGCTTCTACGAGCATCACGGCGTCGACCCGGTTGGTATTTTCCGCGCGGCCAGCGTGGCGATGTTCTCCGGCCATGCCTCGCAGGGTGCGAGTACCATTACCCAACAGCTGGCGCGTAATTTCTATCTCAGCCCGGAACGCACGTTACTGCGTAAAATTAAAGAGGTGTTCCTGGCTATCCGTATTGAGCAGCTGCTGAATAAAGATGAGATCCTTGAGCTGTACCTCAACAAAATTTATCTCGGCTACCGCGCCTATGGTGTAGGTGCAGCGGCACAGGTTTATTTCGGCAAAACGGTAAACCAGCTCACATTGAGCGAAATGGCGATGATTGCCGGGTTACCGAAAGCCCCATCAACCTTTAACCCCATTTACTCACTCGACAGAGCCACTTCCCGACGCAATGTGGTGCTGTCACGTATGCTTGGCGAAGGTTATATCAGCCAGCAGGAATTCAATCAGGCACGCAGCCAACAACTGGTTGCGAGCTATCACGGGCCGCAGATTGCCTTCTCCGCGCCGTATATCGCCGAAATGGTGCGCCAGGAAATGGTTAAGCGCTACGGAGAGGACGCCTACAACGACGGCTACCGGGTTTACACCACCATCACCCGCAAGGTTCAGCAGGCCGGGCAGAAAGCGCTGCGTGATAACGTGATTGCCTATGACATGCGACACGGCTATCGCGGCCCGTCAAAGCAACTGTGGAAAGTGGGTGAAACACCCTGGACACACAAGAAAATCCTCACCGAGCTCAAAGCATTGCCCACTTACGGGCCGATGTTGCCCGCAGTGGTGACGCGCGCGACACCGACTGCTGCCCAGGTTACGCTCGCAGACGGCAGCGCCGTTGAGCTGACAATGGACGCCATGCGCTGGGCGCGCCCGTGGCGCTCAGATACCCAGCAGGGCGCTACACCGCGCAAAGTCACCGACGTTGTGCAGGCCGGCCAGCAAATCTGGGTGCGCCAGGAAGATGAGCGTTGGTGGTTAGGTCAGGTGCCTGACGTCAACTCCGCACTGGTTTCCATCAATCCGCACGACGGCGCCGTCATGGCCCTGGTTGGTGGCTTTGACTTTAACCAGAGCAAATTCAACCGTGCCACGCAGGCGCTGCGCCAGGTCGGCTCCAACATCAAGCCGTTCCTGTATACCGCCGCCATGGATAAAGGCATGACACTTGCCAGCATCATCAACGATGTGCCGATCTCACGTTGGGACGTCGGCTCAGGCTCTGACTGGCGTCCAAAGAACTCACCGCCACAGTATGCTGGTCCTATCCGCCTGCGCCAGGGGCTTGGTCAATCCAAGAACGTGGTCATGGTGCGCGCCATGCGCGCGATGGGCGTGGATTATGCAGCTGAATACCTTCAGCGCTTCGGCTTCCCGGCACAGAATATTGTGCGTACTGAATCACTGGCACTGGGCTCAGCCTCATTCACACCGCTCCAGGTCGCACGCGGCTACGCCGTGATGTCCAACGGCGGCTTCCTGGTTGACCCCTATTTCATAACCCGCATCGTGAATGTGCAGGGACAAACAGTGTTTGAAGCCCAGCCCAAAGTGGCCTGTCCGCAGTGCAACGTCCCGGTGATTTATGGCGACACGCAAAAGTCGGTCATTGAAGCCCAGGATGTAGAAGACATCGCAACATCGCAGGCCCGCCAGAATCAGGCGCTGCCGCAGCCGCAGTTACAACAGGCCAACCAGGCGCTGGTGGCTCAAACTAACGCGCCGGGTTATGCACCACACGTCATCAATACGCCGCTGGCGTTTTTGATTAAGAGTGCGCTTAATACCAATATTTACGGCGAGCCAGGCTGGCAGGGTACGGGCTGGCGCGCCGCACGTGATCTCAAACGTCGTGATATTGGTGGTAAAACCGGTACCACCAACAGCTCAAAAGACGCCTGGTTCTCAGGTTACGGACCAGGGGTTGTAACCTCTGTATGGATTGGGTTTGACGACCACCGCCGCAATCTTGGGCGCACCAGTGCCTCAGGTGCTATTCGCGACCAGATTTCCGGTTACGAAGGTGGGGCGAAAACAGCGCAGCCCGCATGGGATGCTTACATGAAGATGGTGCTGGAAGGTGTACCAGAAGAGCCGCTCACGCCGCCGCCTGGCGTTGTTACCATGAAGATAGACCGCTACTCCGGTCAACTCTCCGGCGGTGGTAACAGTCGCGACGAATACTTCGTTGAAGGCACCCAGCCGACCCGTCAGGCGGTGAGTGATGTCGGCACCACCATTTACGACAATGGTGAAGCCCAGGAACTGTTCTGATGTGAAAATGCTTCGTTAAGGAGTAATGCCAGTCACTTAAGCATTTTTATTAACAGAAATTCATTTTAACGCTTAAGAATGTGACGCTTTTTGAGGCCCGAGTCATCGGGCCTTTTTCTTTCCTTGACGCAGATGGGCAGCGCATGCATTCATTTTTAACGTGCACCGGCATACAGTGTGGGGTTGCTGCCCCCCGCTGAAATCGGCGAGCCGGAGGCGTGAAGACAAGATCAGCCTGCCAGGGATGGCGGGCTGAGGCGAAACGAGACAGGACAACATTGCCAGGAGCAATGTTGAACAACGCCGCAGGCGTTGGTCCCGAAGGGGCGAGGCCCAGGGATGGGCCAGGCAATCACGAGTCGCGCCGGCCGCAGGCTGAATGCCAGGAGGTGAGCGCCCCGCGAAGCGGCGATTTCGTTGCGGGG
>JALAGK010000152.1 GCA_022712475.1 Enterobacteriaceae bacterium | reverse complement strand
GCCTGCTGCGGCGGCGCAGTTGGGTAACCGTTCTGAGAAGCGCGTGCCGATGACCCGCCTGCGTAAACGCGTAGCCGAGCGTCTGCTGGAGGCGAAAAACTCTACCGCGATGCTGACGACCTTCAACGAAGTGAACATGAAGCCGATTATGGATCTGCGTAAGCAGTACGGCGAAGCGTTCGAGAAGCGTCACGGCATTCGCCTGGGCTTTATGTCTTTCTACGTGAAAGCCGTGGTTGAAGCACTCAAGCGTTACCCGGAAGTTAACGCTTCTATTGATGGCGATGACGTGGTGTATCACAACTACTTTGACGTAAGCATGGCGGTTTCTACGCCGCGAGGTCTGGTTACACCGGTGCTGCGTGATGTTGACCTGCTGGGGATGGCCGACTGCGAGAAGCGTATTAAAGAGCTGGCTATCAAAGGCCGAGACGGCAAACTGACGGTTGAAGACCTGACTGGCGGTAACTTCACCATCACTAATGGTGGTGTGTTTGGTTCGCTGATGTCTACGCCAATCATCAACCCGCCGCAGAGCGCTATCCTCGGTATGCATGCCATTAAAGACCGCCCGATGGCTGTCAATGGTCAGGTGGAAATCCTGCCGATGATGTATCTGGCGTTGTCTTACGATCACCGTCTGATTGATGGCCGCGAGTCCGTGGGCTTCCTGGTAGCCATTAAAGAGCTGCTGGAAGATCCGACGCGTCTGCTGCTGGACGTATAAGGGCTTCGTCCCTTTCATAAATGGCCGCCCTGCCTGCGGGGCGGCGCTTCAGTACCCTGAGCGCTAACGCTCATTTTATCTGGATGGACAGAACACATGAACTTACACGAATATCAGGCGAAACAGCTGTTTGCCCGGTATGGCTTGCCGGCGCCGGTAGGTTATGCCTGTACTAGCCCGCGCGAAGCGGAAGAAGCCGCCTCCAAAATTGGCTCAGGCCCGTGGGTAGTCAAATGTCAGGTTCATGCCGGTGGTCGCGGTAAAGCGGGCGGTGTGAAAGTGGTTAACAGCAAAGAAGACATTCGTGCCTTTGCTGAGCAGTGGTTGGGCAAGCGCCTGGTGACCTATCAAACAGATGCAGATGGCCAGCCGGTAAACCAGATTCTGGTTGAAGGTGCAACGGATATCGCCAAAGAGCTGTATCTGGGCGCGGTGGTTGACCGTAGCTCCCGTCGCGTGGTGTTTATGGCCTCGACTGAAGGCGGTGTTGAAATTGAAAAAGTGGCGGAAGAAACCCCGCACCTGATTCATAAGGTGGCGCTGGATCCGCTGGCAGGACCAATGCCGTACCAGGGCCGCGAGCTGGCGTTCAAACTGGGCCTTGAGGGTAAACAGGTTCAGCAGTTCACCAAAATCTTTATGGGTCTGGCCACGTTGTTCCTGGAGCGAGACCTGGCGCTGGTAGAGATCAACCCGCTGGTTATTACGACTCAGGGTGATCTGGTATGCCTGGATGGTAAATTGGGCGCAGACGGCAACGCACTGTTCCGTCAGCCAGAGCTGCGCGAAATGCGTGACCAGTCTCAGGAAGATCCGCGTGAAGCGCAGGCTGCACAGTGGGAGCTGAACTATGTGGCGCTTGATGGCAACATCGGCTGCATGGTCAACGGTGCAGGCCTGGCAATGGGCACCATGGACATCGTGAAACTGCACGGCGGCGCGCCGGCAAACTTCCTTGATGTAGGCGGCGGTGCGACCAAAGAGCGCGTGACTGAAGCGTTTAAAATCATCCTGTCTGACGATAACGTAAAAGCGGTACTGGTCAATATCTTCGGTGGTATCGTGCGCTGCGACCTGATTGCTGACGGTATTATTGGTGCCGTGGAAGAAGTGGGCGTTAACGTCCCGGTCGTCGTGCGTCTGGAAGGTAACAACGCTGAACTGGGTGCGAGTAAACTGGCTGAAAGCGGCCTGAACATCATTGCTGCGAAAAGTCTGACCGATGCGGCTCAGCAGGTCGTCGCTGCCGTGGAGGGTAAATAATGTCCATTCTGATCGATAAAAATACTAAAGTCATTTGTCAGGGGTTCACGGGCAGTCAGGGTTCTTTCCATTCCGAACAAGCGATTGCCTACGGTACAAAAATGGTTGGTGGCGTGACGCCAGGCAAAGGGGGCAGCACGCATCTGGGTCTGCCGGTGTTCAACACCGTGCGTGAGGCCGTTGAAGCTACTGGCGCGACAGCTTCTGTGATTTACGTACCGGCTCCGTTTTGCAAAGACTCCATTCTGGAAGCCGTTGATGCGGGCATTAAACTGATTATTACCATTACTGAAGGTATCCCGACGTTGGATATGCTGACTGTGAAGGTGAAACTCGACGAAGCAGGCGTACGCATGATTGGGCCTAACTGCCCGGGCGTCATCACCCCTGGCGAGTGTAAAATCGGTATCATGCCGGGCCATATTCACAAGCCGGGTAAAGTAGGTATTGTTTCTCGTTCTGGCACGCTGACTTATGAAGCGGTTAAGCAAACTACCGATTGCGGTTTTGGCCAGTCGACCTGTGTGGGTATCGGCGGTGACCCGATTCCGGGTTCTAACTTCATCGATATCCTGAAAATGTTCCAGGAAGACCCGCAAACTGAAGCAATCGTAATGATTGGTGAGATTGGCGGTAGCGCGGAAGAAGAAGCAGCAGCTTACATCAAAGAGCATGTGACCAAACCAGTCGTAGGGTATATCGCTGGTGTGACTG
>JALAGK010000151.1 GCA_022712475.1 Enterobacteriaceae bacterium | reverse complement strand
GCTGCAGGGTGCAAACCTATACCAGCAGGCGCAGCAGCAAAAAATGGCAACAGAGCAGATGGCGCAGCAAACCCAGGCACAGCAGCAAAATTCTGCGTTAGGAAATGCGGCTATTGATCTGCAAATCGCGGCCACTCAGGGGCCAGATGTGCTACAGGCCATGCTGCAGAAACATAGCCAGTTAATAAGCCCGCTGGGTATTACGCCTGAAACGGCTTTGCAGACCTTCACCCAGGACCCGCAGCAGTTTATGCAGCAGGCCGAAATGGTGGGCCTAAAATCGCTCGGTCCCCAGGCGTATTTTTCAGCGCAGCGCAGTGCCCAGCAAAACGCGATGAAACTCCAGCAGGAAGGCCAGATCGCACAACAAAATCTCGGCTATAAATACGACGCGCTGAAACAGCAATCGCAGTATCAAAATGCCCAGTTGCAGCAGCAGGCAAGCTATCAAAACGCCCAGGTTAGCCAGGGCTGGCAAAAGTTGGGGCTGGACGCAGAAAAAAACAGGATCGATTTAGAAGACAAGCGCATGAACAGGCAGATTCAGGCGGGCAAAATTGATGCTGACCTCCAGCAGCGGCAAGCAGCCAGCATTCATAAAAAACAGGAACTTGTTAACGCATTTGATACGCAGGCGAATACAGTTTCGGGGATGCTGGATACAGTTAATCAGGTTAAACAGATAGACCCTTATGTGTTTGATAATGTATTCGGCATCAATGGTTTGGTGAACCGTAACGCCACGGGCACAAAGTTTGCGGATGCATGGAACCAGATTGAGCAAATGCAGAGCCAGGCTAGGTTGATGGGGGTTGTAGGCATGAAAGGCACCGGCCCGGTAAGTGACAGCGAAGGGCAGGCCGCTGCGCGTGCTTTTCTCGCAGTAAAGCCCAACATGTCGCCAGGTGCAGCGCGTAAAGCTATTGATAACTGGCAAAAGGTTCTGGATAGACAGGTCGAATATCTAAATAAGCAGCGCCCAAACATCGACCGGTATCGGGGGGAAATCAACCCGCAGCAGAGCCAGCCGCAGCTGCAACCCGGGCATGTTGAGGGGGGCTACACATATACAGGCGGCGACCCGTCTAACCCTAACAGCTGGAGGCAAAATTAATGGCTGGACCTTGGGAAAAATTCCAGAATGCGCAGCCGGGTGGTCCGTGGTCGCGCTATTCGGCACAACAGGCAACCACCCCGGAGCAGTCGCCACCTTCTCAGGGTGGCGATTTTGTTTCCGCCGCTGAGGAACAATTCGGCATCCCGTCCGGGCTATTGCGTGCGTTAATCAGCAAAGAAAGCAGCGGTAACCCCAACGCACGCAGTCCCGTGGGGGCCATCGGGCTAACACAGGTTATGCCCGCCACGGCGCGTGGCATGGGCTACAACCCGGAAGAACTGGCGCGCAACCCACAGATGCAGGTCGAGGCCGGGGCGCGCTATCTGCGCCAGATGCTCGACTCGCACGGCAGCGTAACCGAAGCGCTGGCGGCGTATAACTGGGGGCCAGGCAATGTGCAGAAATACCGGCGCGGTGAAAAAACGACGATGCCACGGGAAACCGTGAACTATATAAACGACCCGCGTTTTGCTCAATGGACACAACCCACCCCCGCTGAGGGCAACGATGAATTAAACCAGCTGGCGGAACGGGCGCGCGCGGGGTGGGCGCAGCCTGAACCCGAACAAGCTTTTACCGAGTCTGCAGCACAGGCTGGTAAGGGATTGCTACAGGCAGGTGTAAACGTAGCGAATATCCCGTCGATGATCGGGGATGCCATTTACGATGCGGACGCATGGGTCGCAAGCAAGCTCCAGGGTAAAGATGTTACCCCGGCGCGGATGCCTCGTTTTGAGCAGCCGGAGACTTTGAAACCAACCGACCAGTATGCAAAAGTAGGTGCCGAGGTTGGTCCGTATTTAATTCCTGGTTTAGGGGCGGCCCGCACCGGTGCGGCTATTGGCTCGGTGGCTAACGCCGGACGAGCAGAGCGTCTGGCAACGCAAGGCGCTAACCTGCTGGCGGAAAACCTCCCCGGCGCGCTGGCGCAAAATAGTGGTGGTAACCCGCAGGGCTTCGCGGGGGATCTGGCGCTCGGGGCTGCGGCAGGCGGTGTGGTAAAAGCTGCTGCGCCGCTGCTGGGTAAAGCGGCGAACGCTGTAAGGCAAAGCGCTGCACCCGCTGCTCGCGAGTCTTCGGCCACTGCTGCCCCCGCTGCGGAATCAGGGGCAGAAGCCACTGTGGCGGAAGCAGCTCCGCGGTATGCGGCGGCCGCGCAAAGTGGCAACGAGGGGCGTATCGCGCAGGTTATTAATGATATCCAGCCGGATGAAAACGTCGTTAATGCTATGCGCCGTCTGGACCTTACACCCGACGAAATGCTTGAGGCGTACACGTCGGGCAGCGATGCATTCAAAGCCGTGCAGATGGGGTTGGCATCGCAGGACGAGTCAGTGCTTGCCGCCGTCAAGCGTGACAGCATTGCGCGGGTGTCCGAGCGGGCTGCGAAAATTGTCGACGACGCCGGAGCGATGCCCGATCGGTTGGCGATGGATGACGCGTTTAAAACCCGTTTTCGCGCTACCCGCGAAGAGTTGAAAGCGAAAGAGAACGAACTTTATAAGCCGGTGGAGAATGCTATACCTGCACGCCAGCAGGTAGACCCTGCGGTCACCCGTTCACTTCTGGACGATATGGCGGACGAGCTGGGCGGGTATCAATACCTGTCGCCGGTTGAAAAGCGGGTCTACGATGCCGTGTCACCGACTACAGACAAAGCGGGAGAAATGACATACGCCCGTCTCAACCAGCAGCGTGCCGTGGTTGGCGCTGAGTTGCGCAAGAGTGGCACGCCATTCGGTAGCGCAGAAGAGCGCAATCTCAGCAAATTATACAGCGCGCTCACGGACGACCGCGACGCGGTGGCAAAGGCTGCTGGGTATGGCGAGCAGATCAAACTGGCAAACGCAGTTACAGCGCAACGTAAACAGATGGAAGAGCGCATGTACCAACTGCTGGGTAAAGATCTGTCCGGGGACGTAACTGTAAAAGCGAAAAACGCGCTAACTGGTCTTAGCGAAGGTAACACGAAGGCGTTTACACAGTTGATGCGTGCGGTGCCGGATAAAGCGGAGCGTTCGCAGCTTATAGCCACCGGGTTGCGCGATATGTTGCGTAAAGGCAGCCGTTCGGATTTCGCGGACAACATTAGCGGGTTCGTAGATTACTACGGCGCGTTAAAGCGCAGTGGCTCAATTCGGCTGCTACAGCGCGAGCTGCCAGCGCAGACAGCAAAGGAATTGGAAGATTTTTATACTGTCGCTCGCAACGTCAAATCGGCTAACCAGTACCATCTAACAACCGGCAAATTGCAGTCGTTTTTGGCTAAATTCGAAAGCCCTGGCGGCTTCCTTGATAAACTGGCAACGCATGGGAAAATGGCAGCTGTCGCTACTGTGTTGGGGCATATTCCGGTGGCCGGGCCGGTGCTCAATACCGCAGTAGCGGCACAGATGGGTGCCAGCATGGCGAGTAAAAAAACAGGTGCAGCGGCAGTGGGTGAACTAATGGCTTCGCCTGTCTGGAAGAACTTGGCGGCTGCAGCACGCGGTAAACCTTCGGCGAAGGCGCAAGATGAGGTGGTTAACAGGGCGGAGAAACATATCGCGGGGTCGCAGGCATGGAAGGAATTTTATAAATCGCTACCGCGGAGCGAGAAAGAGAAGATAGCCAGGATTGGTATTATCGCCTGGCTATCGGGGGAAGAAGAAATTTAGAACGTCTGGCAATTCACGCTGTTGCCATAAGCTGTGCAGGTTGTTGTTTTAATGGGGTTGGTCTGTACTGGCGGCGCGGTATAGGTTGGTTGACTCAGAATAAGCTGTTTATTTGATTCATTGATATCGGCCAAACGCTTTTGCAACTCTGCCTGGCTGGTAGCGTCCTGCCTTTGCAGGTCAAGATAAACCTTTTGCAGCTCAACCCGCGCCTGGGTATCAGTCATTTGTCCTTCATCTACTGCTTGCCCGAGTTGCTTGGCGGTCAAGACGTATAATTTTGGCGCGGCGGCTCTTGATAAGCGGTAGTCATTTCTGACATTACCATCAAGGCAAGTTGCTACGTCGCTTAATTTAGCGTAGCGCTGTTCACATTGATTCTGGTAATCCCCAACTTTTGCACACCCAGCTACCAGCAGTGAAACTAATACTAAGTATTTCTTCATGTTAGGCTCCCTGTTTATTTTTGCGCAGATTATCACCAAAAAATTCCTCGGCATAGCTCACCGGTAAATCAACATCCTAATTCATGGAGTAAAAACACATGGCAGATAACGCCGCGCCGCTCAAATTACCCATTGAGCTGGTCACTATGCCGCGCCTGCACGACGCGGTTTTCAACGGTAAAATCTATGTCGGCAAAATCGACACTGACCCCACGGCGGCCGCTAACCGCATCACTGTGTACCAGGAGGCCGAAAGCGGCACGTTGGTGCCGGTTGCGCAGCCCATCGCGATTAATGCCGGGGGTTACCCGACAGTTAACGGTCAGGTGGTTAAACTGGTGGTGACGCAGGATTATTCGATCGTGGTACAGGACCGCCTGGGCGCGCAGGTCTACTATTTTCCGCGCTGCGCGGGCCCGTATGTGCTTAACATCTACCACGACCAGACACTGCACGGCACCGGCACGGCGTCGAACGTGCTCGGTGTGCAACTTTCGAAAGACACCGGCAACATGCTGGAAATACGCGACGATGGGCTGTATTACGGCACAACGGCAACCGACACGCTGCTAAATCTGTATGTCGACGCGGTTAATGGTAACGACAGTAACGCAGGCACACGCGCTGCCCCGTTGAAAACTCTGAATAGGGCGCTTGCGCTTACGCCTGTAGATAAAACCAACACTATCCATCTTAGGGCGGGTCAGACATTTATTCTCGACAGGTCCACATCTGTTGTGAGTTGCACCCGCACCATCGTGCCGTACGACGACCCTTGGATCGACGGTGACAAAGTGCCGGATATCACACCGACAAACCCTTCCTACGATGGGTATTGTGTCCCAGGGATTGCGAGGCCAATTATAAAGGCACATGCTAATTATAATAGCGTTAACCATGTTGTTAACGCGTACACATTCACCGTATCTGCTGGAGGGAATTTGAATTTTTACGGGTTGATAGTAGATAGCGTCCCGGATAACGACGAACAGGAGTTAGTAGCTTGGGGGAAGTCTAACTCGGCTCCGATATATGGCTCGGCCTCAGGCACCGTTACATTTAAGGGGTGTTACCTAAAGTCCAAATCTTCGACAGATAACATGTACAAGTGGGTTGTGGTGTCTAATATTGCTGACGGGGGTTACCCTGCCTTGATGTTTAACCGTTGTTATTTTATGAGCGGCGAATTTTTTATCGGGCTTGGCGGGATGGCAGCTAATGTTACGATAACGGATATGTGGCCTACCCAGTACGAAGTGCCGCTTTTAGTAGGCAACCTACAACAGGCTACGTTGGACGGCAAAATGTCGGGTAT
>JALAGK010000150.1 GCA_022712475.1 Enterobacteriaceae bacterium | reverse complement strand
GAACAAGGTATTCCGGTTTACGCGCCAGACAATGTTAACCATCCGCTGTGGATTGAGCGCATTCGTGCTATTAACCCGGATGTGATTTTCTCCTTCTATTATCGCAACCTGCTGTGTGCAGACATTCTCAACGCGGCACAGCACGGCGCCTATAATCTGCATGGTTCTTTACTGCCGAAATACCGTGGCCGTGCACCACTCAACTGGGTGCTGGTGAATGGCGAGGCCGAAACCGGTGTCACACTGCACCGCATGGTGGCACGCGCTGATGCAGGTGACATCGTTGCACAGCAAAAAGTCGCCATTAACGATAACGATGTCGCGCTAACGCTACACCGCAAGCTGTGTGAGTCATCTCAGGAGATGCTGCGCGACATTCTGCCTGCCATCAGCGAAGGCAACGTACAGGGTCGGGCGCAGGATGAAAGCGAGGCAACGTATGTTGGGAAACGTACGCCGGAAGATGGTCGTCTGGACTGGACGCGTCCGGCACGTGAGTTGCACAATCTGGTACGCGCGGTGTCTGACCCATGGCCGGGTGCGTTCAGCTACGCAGGTGCCAATAAATTTATCGTCTGGAAATCACGCCTGCATGATGACGCAGGCAGCGCCAGGCCAGGCACAGTGCTGTCCGTTTCGCCGTTTATCGTCGCCTGTGGCGAAGGAGCGCTGGAAATTCTTACCGGCCAGACCGAGCGTGGCGTCTATATGCAGGGCACGCAACTTGCTCACGCGCTGGGACTGGTACCCGCTGCCCTTCTTGGCAATGCGCCGGTAGTCGCTGTTAAGCGTCGCACCCGCGTGCTCATCCTGGGGGTTAATGGTTTTATCGGTAACCACCTGACTGAACGCCTGCTCAAGGATGATAATTACGAAATCTACGGTCTGGATATCGGCACCGACGCTATTACCCGCTTCCTCGACTGCCCGCGCTTTCACTTTGTTGAAGGCGATATCAGCATCCATTCTGAGTGGATTGAATATCACATCAAAAAATGTGACGTGGTGCTGCCACTGGTAGCTATCGCAACGCCGATTGAATACACCCGTAACCCGCTGCGCGTCTTCGAACTTGATTTTGAAGAGAACCTCAAAATCATCCGCAACTGCGTGAAGTATCGCAAGCGCATCATCTTCCCTTCCACGTCTGAAGTGTACGGCATGTGCACCGATAAAGACTTCAACGAAGACAGCTCTAACCTCGTGGTTGGTCCGATTAACAAGCAGCGCTGGATTTACTCTGTCTCAAAACAGTTACTGGACCGCGTTATCTGGGCCTATGGCGACAAAGAAGGGCTGCGTTTTACCCTGTTTCGCCCGTTCAACTGGATGGGACCTCGCCTGGACAGTCTGAACGCCGCCCGCATCGGCAGCTCACGCGCCATCACCCAGCTTATCCTCAATCTGGTGGAAGGATCACCCATCAAGCTCATTGAAGGCGGCCAGCAGAAACGCTGCTTTACTGATATTAGCGACGGCATCGAAGCACTGTTCCGTATTATTGAAAACAAAGGCGAGCGCTGCGACGGACAAATTATTAATATCGGTAACCCGAATAACGAAGCGAGCATAAAAGCGCTGGCACAGATGCTGCTGGAAAGTTTTGAGCGCCACCCGTTACGCGACCGCTTCCCGCCGTTTGCTGGCTTTCGCGAAGTGGAAAGCAGCGACTATTACGGCAAAGGCTATCAGGATGTGGAGCACCGCAAACCCAGCATCCAGAACGCCAAACGTTGCCTCGACTGGGAGCCGACAATTGCAATGCAGCAGACCGTTGACGAAACACTGGATTTCTTCCTGCGCACGGTGGAACTGACGGATAAACCTTCATGAGGAAAGTGGGATTACGTATTGACGTAGATACCTTTCGCGGCACGCGCGATGGTGTTCCCCGGCTACTGGAGATACTGGCTCAGCACGACGTGCGGGCAAGTTTCTTCTTCAGCGTCGGGCCGGATAATATGGGGCGCCATCTGTGGCGCCTGATAAAACCGAAGTTTTTGTGGAAAATGCTGCGCTCACGCGCAGCATCTCTTTATGGTTGGGACATCCTGCTGGCAGGTACGGCCTGGCCGGGGCGTAATATCGGTGCGGGTAATGCCGAGGTTATCCGCGCGGCGGCTGTTCAGCATGAAGTCGGTCTGCACGCCTGGGATCACCACGGCTGGCAGCACAATGCGGGTCGCTGGAGTGAGGCGCGCCAGAGGCAAGAAGTTGAACGCGGCTTGCGCACGCTCGAGTCTATTATAGGCGCTGAGGTAAGTTGCTCGGCGGTCGCAGGCTGGCGCGCTGACTCGCATACTGTTGCGGCCAAGGAGTCGTTCGGCTTTCGCTACAACAGCGATTGCCGCGGTACGCGTCCGTTTCGCCCTCGGTTTGCAGACGGGCAGCATGCGACCGTGCAAATCCCGGTAACACTACCGACCTGGGATGAAGTGGTCGGCAGTACCGTCAACAGCAATGACTTTAACCGCTACCTGCTTGAGCGCATCCGCCAGGATAGTGGCGTGCCGGTGTATACCATTCATGCCGAGGTGGAAGGTATTGCCTTTGCCTCGCAGTTTTCTGAATTGCTTACGCTTGCCGCACAGCAGGACATTGTCTTTTGCCCCCTCAGTGAACTGCTGCCAGATGACCTTAACATGTTACCCGAAGGTCAAGTGGTACGCGGTGAGATAGCCGGACGTGAAGGCTGGCTGGGTTGTGAACAATTGCAGGACTCCATGTGATGAAACCCCTTCGTTACGGTGTCGCGCTCATCGCGCTTTTTGCCCTCTACTACCT
>JALAGK010000149.1 GCA_022712475.1 Enterobacteriaceae bacterium | reverse complement strand
TTCGTTTTACCTGACTGTGCGCCCACCCCGCCCGACCCTGTGGATGACGTTGTACCCGACTCTTCCGCTCTTCAGTCCGTTCCGGAGGTTGACGTTGTACCCGACGTTTCCGCTCGCCCTGTTGTACCGGATGTCGATGTTGTACCCGATGTTTCCGCTCGCCTCGTTCCTGGGATTGGATTAAAGTCAACTGGTTGTACTTGCTCAGAGCGACCTGATGAAGAAGTCATGCTTCGCGCTCCCGTTCGTACGCTCCTTCCTGTAGCAGAAGCCTTACCAGACATCATCTTAACAGTACTATCCGTGACTTCATTTACAACAACGTCAAAGATTGCCCGACCAACAACCGGGCCATATTTTCTGACGCCGGACATGATCAGCGGCACAGCTATATTTCTTAGTGCCATCGCTGCCAGCGGTATTAGTAATGGTATAGCGATTGTTATGCCCTCCCTTCTTTTGCTAGCGAACTGGGTCGGTTAAACCGCCCAACCTGATAAGCTCTCTACCTTCTGCATAACACGGTATTGTCTACATCACTCGCCATCTTGTTCTCTCCACCGCGCAACGCGGGCCTGATTATCCACATTCATCTCCAGATAATCGTTCATCAACGCGATATCATATAAATCCACCGCGCCATTTTTCAGATCCATCCAGTTGAGATGAAAAACTTCTGCCGGGCGCAGAATGTATTCCTCCCCGCCCGGCAGAGTATCCAGAGTCAGTCCGTTTGATGCTGTTGCATCACTACTGCGGGGAGTTCTTGCAAAAAATTTCCCAGTGAATCGGCCACCACCTGGGCCACCAGCCGTAGCATGGTCATCAGTTCGATGTCGTCAAATGCCAATGCACCGTGCGCAAAAACCGGCACCCAGCCTTTCATGTGCTCACGGGAAACCACCCCCAGACAGGGGTGGATAATGGCGTTGCAGTCTTCTTCGCTCATCTGACTAATCACATCCGCCATTTTCGGCAGCATCGCTTGTGCCGCACTCTCCAGAGAGTCCTGAATCGCCTCGTAGTCCGTCGCCATTTCCGCAAAAAGCGGCAGCAACTTGCGTGCTACTTTCAGCTGTTCGAACACATTGAGCTTCGAGATACGGTACTGAGTATCGTTAAGCGTGAGTTCCATCAGTTAAATACGCCCCACACCTGGTCGATTTTGCCGCAGTCAAACACCCACGCCACGGTGCCGCCTTCTTTGGCGTTTTTATTGTCTGGCAGCTTCTGGAACGCCACTGCGCGTGCAGAAATCACGTCACCAGAGGAGGTGTTGCGGATAGTGATAGAATTACGGCCCCAGGTGGCAGAAGACAGCGTTTGTGCGTTATAAGCCAGAGACAGCTTTTTATTTACCGGTGAGCTTTTCAGCAGGTTAACGGTAATGGTGCCGGTCTTGCTCGGGTTCATGCTGTGCATGACTTCGCCGTCAATACCTTCGGTCATGGTGTTCTTTTCGGCCTTCATCGCAACCGTAATACCTTCCTCGGAGTTGGCAGAACCGGCGCCGAAATCAATAACGCCATGCGGGCCAGTCAGAGAGGCGGTGACGTCCATAAAAGAGTAAGTGCTCATGTATTGTGTTCCTTATCGTACAACGTTGATTTCGACATCGGCGTAGTGCACTGCACCAGCCAGTTTGCAGGCAACCTGGATAACCGGTGCCTTGCGTGCTTCGCGATCGGACTGCGCCTGAGTAGCAATGGCTGGCGCGTAGACGTAATAACCGCTGGTCAGGGTATCGCCCGCTGACAGCTCGCCAATCTCGCCACCGTTCCACACACCCGGTGCGACCAGGCCATTTGCTACCGCCTGGTTGAGCGACTGCTCGACGTTACTCACAAGGCGCGTTACGCCAGCATCGGTTTGCGGGATTTTGGTGGTGCTGGTGTACAGCAGGTTGAACAAGTTGGTCTGCACGTAGTTCTGCAGCCAGTCGAGACCGTGGCGCTCGTCAAAGAAGTCGCCATTACACATCACGCCTTCCTGGATAATCGCGGTGTCGTTGTTGTAGTTCACAAAGACGTTGCAGTGCTTCGCGCGCAGTGCATCGGCCTGACCGCGGGTCAGGGTTTCAGCGCGAATGCCAGGCTCTTGCTTGAACTTAAGCGTGATGGTGGTGTTATTACCGTTGAAGTTAACGCTAAACGCACGACCAAACAGGGAGGCCGTGGCATAAGGCGTCGCACTGGAATACTGCACAAAAGTACGGCTGAAGTTACTTGCTTTGAGTTTAGAAGCGATATCATCTTTTACATCCGCTTCCAGCGCACGAGTGGACTGTACGGTGTGACCAAAGCAGCGCGCCATGGAGTCGGCTTCAATAAAGGCTGCCGCCTCCAGTACGTCCTCATCGCTGAGCATGTCGTCAGCAATTACCATACCGTACCAGTCACCAGAAGCGCCTGACAGCGCGGCCAGGGCATCTGCCAGACTCTCCTGGTCTTTACCCGCCACCGCTGTCGCGCCAGCATGCTCACTCAGTCCCATCAGTTCAGCAAGGTCGCTGCCCTCAGAGGTCGCACTGGCAAAACCTACGGTAGAACTGGCGCCTGCAGTGATAGACTGCACAGCAAAACGGCCGTTGGTTTCATCCCAGTAAACGTTGGCACCGCTGAGTGCATCCTGCAGGCGACCAGCAACAC
>JALAGK010000148.1 GCA_022712475.1 Enterobacteriaceae bacterium | reverse complement strand
ACTAACAGCAGACCATTGCACACCTTTTTCTGTGCGCGTATAAATAAACAGAAACGCAAACGCGAAAGACGCCACGCCTAACGTGTAATTTTTGGTTTATCTATGCGCAGGACATAAGACAGGTATTAGCTCATATATTCCCGGCGCGTGTTTTTCACTCTGCGAACACACAGAGGCCTTTTTGCAACGCCCGATAGTCTGTTAAAGATACAATTTGCGAAGGTTATCCAATTTTTACCTGTGTCAGTTTTCACGATGCTGGGATAGTATAATGCAGGCAAAAAGGTCCCGATGCCGATACCCGCAGGTCACTCACGCCGGGCCGTCGTCGCTTCCCCGAACTTCAGGAAATTTCAGACGGCGGGAGTTTGGCTACGTATTTCTCTGTCAGATATGCTTCGTTTTGAGACAAATCAGCTGATTTGCAGCACCAATTTTAGCGTTCATTCAGAGAGAATGGGATGGCACCGGTACCGCGTCAGCGTGCCCCCCTTCCTGAAGCGGGGAGCAGCGATATCCAGGTGGCAGAAAAATAAAAACGAAAACACGTCACGATTACTTTAAATTCAATGGATTAAAAGATCACTCTCATGACCGATAATGCAAACTTCGACGCCCACACGCCTATGATGCAGCAATATCTGCGTCTCAAAGCAGAACATCGCGATATTCTGCTGTTTTATCGTATGGGCGATTTTTATGAATTGTTTTACGACGATGCAAAGCGCGCGTCGCAATTGCTGGATATCTCGCTGACCAAGCGCGGCGCTTCCGCAGGTGAACCGATTCCTATGGCAGGTGTGCCGCACCATGCAGTTGAAAACTATCTGGCAAAACTGGTCAATCTTGGTGAATCCGTCGCTATCTGTGAACAGATTGGCGACCCGGCGACCAGCAAAGGACCGGTTGAGCGCAAGGTGGTTCGCATCGTCACACCTGGCACCATCAGCGACGAAGCTCTGCTACAGGAGCGCCAGGATAACCTGCTTGCCGCCATTTGGCAGGATGGCAAAGGCTTTGGCTACGCCACACTCGACATCAGCTCAGGCCGCTTTCGTCTGAGCGAACCGGCGGACCATGAGACCATGGCTGCCGAGTTGCAGCGCACCAACCCCGCAGAACTTCTCTATGCTGAAGACTTTGCCGATATGTCTCTCATTGACGGTCGTCGTGGTCTGCGCCGTCGCCCCCTGTGGGAGTTTGAGCCTGAGACCGCGCGCCAACAGTTAAACCTGCAATTCGGTACACGTGACCTCACCGGTTTTGGCGTAGAGAAAGCCGTGCGCGGACTGTGCGCCGCAGGCTGCCTGCTGCAGTATGTAAAAGATACCCAGCGCACCTCCCTGCCCCATATTCGTTCTATCACGATGGAACGCCAGCAGGACAGCATCGTGATGGATGCGGCCACCCGCCGCAATCTGGAAATTACGCAGAACCTGGCAGGAGGCACAGAAAACACGCTTGCCTCTGTGCTCGATTGTACCGTTACCCCCATGGGTAGCCGCATGCTCAAACGCTGGCTGCATATGCCAGTTCGCGACCTGCGCACATTAACCCGCCGCCAGGAAACGATTAGCGCCTTACAGGACCATACTGACGATATTCAGCCACTGTTGCGTCAGGTCGGCGACCTGGAACGTATTCTGGCACGTCTGGCCCTGCGCACCGCGCGCCCGCGCGATCTGGCACGCATGCGCCACGCTTTTCAGCAATTACCTGAGCTTCGTGCCCAACTTGCGAACCTTGATGTTGAATACGTGCAAACGCTACGCAATGAGATGGGTGAGTTTAGCGAACTGCGTGAACTGCTGGAGCGAGCAATCATCGAATCACCGCCTGTGCTGGTACGCGACGGCGGGGTGATTGCCCCGGGTTATAATGCAGAGCTTGATGAGTGGCGTGCGCTTGCTGATGGTGCCACGGATTATCTCGACAGACTTGAAGTTCGCGAACGCGAGCGGCTGGGTATTGATACGCTTAAGGTTGGGTTTAATGCCGTGCACGGCTATTATATTCAGGTCAGCCGTGGGCAAAGCCATATGGTACCCATCAATTATGTGCGCCGTCAGACGTTGAAAAATGCCGAACGCTACATTATCCCCGAGCTCAAAGAGTATGAAGACAAGGTTCTGACCTCTAAAGGCAAAGCACTGACGCTTGAAAAACAGCTTTACGATGAGCTTTTTACCCCGCTGTTGCCACACCTAGCCGAGCTACAGCAGAGTGCCAGTGCCCTGGCAGAGTTGGACGTTCTGGCAAACCTGGCGGAACGCGCTTACACACTCAATTATGCCCGCCCGACCTTTACCGACAAGCCCGGAATCAAACTCGTTGGAGGGCGTCATCCGGTAGTCGAGCAGGTACTGAATTCTCCTTTTATCGCCAACCCGCTCAACCTGTCCAGCCAACGGCGTATGCTAATTATTACCGGTCCAAATATGGGCGGTAAAAGTACCTATATGCGCCAGACGGCACTGATTGCACTGCTGGCCTATATCGGCAGCTTTGTACCTGCTGAAAAAGCCGAGTTGGGTCCTGTCGACAGAATCTTTACCCGCGTGGGGGCAGCTGACGATCTGGCCTCTGGTCGCTCTACCTTTATGGTTGAGATGACCGAAACAGCTAATATTCTGCACAACGCGACCGAACAAAGTCTGGTGCTAATGGACGAAATCGGCCGCGGTACCTCAACCTACGACGGCTTGTCACTTGCCTGGGCCTGTGCTGAAAACCTGGCAACCCGTATTAAAGCGCTCACGCTCTTTGCCACTCACTACTTCGAGCTCACTACCCTGCCGGAAAAAATGGAAGGCGTGGTTAACGTGCATCTGGATGCCGTTGAACACGGCGATACTATCGCGTTTATGCACAGCGTACAGGAAGGAGCTGCGAGTAAGAGTTACGGTCTGGCCGTTGCCGCACTGGCTGGTGTACCAAAAGATGTGATTAAACGTGCGCGCCAGAAGCTACGCGAGCTGGAAAGCCTCTCCGGCTCTGCGGCAGCAAGCCAGGTAGACGGTAGCCAGATGTCGCTCCTCAGCGTGCCGGAAGAAACCTCACCTGCGATTGAGGCGTTGGAAGCGCTGGATCCGGATACATTATCACCGCGTCAGGCGTTGGAGTGGATTTATCGCCTGAAGAATTTGGTGTAAGCCGTTTTAGCGCGTCTGTGGCATAAGGCACCAGACTAGCTTGTCTGGAGCTACCCCGGACGCCTTAAATACCCGGATGCCTTGCACGATAAATTGCAGGCAAAAAAATACCTCCCATTGGGAGGTATTTTCACTGTAACCAGGCGATTATTCGCGGAACAGAGCCTCAATATTGAGTCCCTGAGTCTGAAGGATTTCACGTAAACGACGCAACCCTTCAACCTGAATCTGGCGCACCCTTTCACGAGTAAGGCCAATTTCACGTCCCACATCTTCCAGCGTTGCCGCTTCATAGCCCAACAGACCAAAGCGACGAGCCAGCACTTCACGCTGCTTGGCGTTCAATTCGAACAACCACTTGACGATGCTTTGCTTCATATCATCGTCCTGCGTGGTATCTTCCGGGCCGTTGTCTTTTTCATCGGCCAGGATATCCAGCAGCGCTTTTTCAGAATCACCACCGAGAGGCGTATCCACCGATGTGATGCGCTCATTGAGGCGCAGCATGCGGCTAACATCATCTACCGGCTTATCCAGTTGTTCAGCGATTTCCTCTGCACTCGGTTCATGATCCAGCTTGTGAGACAGCTCACGCGCCGTACGCAGATAGACGTTCAGCTCTTTCACGATATGAATTGGCAGGCGAATGGTGCGAGTCTGGTTCATGATCGCACGTTCAATCGTCTGACGAATCCACCACGTGGCGTAGGTAGAAAAGCGGAACCCACGTTCAGGGTCAAACTTCTCAACGGCACGAATTAATCCCAGATTGCCTTCTTCAATCAGGTCGAGCAACGCCAAACCACGATTACTGTAGCGACGGGCGATTTTCACCACCAGACGCAGGTTACTTTCGATCATGCGTTTACGAGATGAAATGTCACCACGCAGCGCACGACGGGCAAAATGGACTTCTTCTTCAGCCGTCAGCAGCGGAGAATAGCCAATCTCTCCAAGATAAAGCTGGGTTGCATCAAGGACTCGCTGTGTTGCCCCCTGTGATAGCAGCTCTTCTTCTGCAAAATCGTTATCACTGGGTTCTTCTTCAACCAGGGCTTTTTCGTCAAAAGCCTCCACTCCGTTCTCATCAAATTCCGCGTCTTCATTTAAATCATGAACTTTCAGCGTATTCTGACTCATAAGGTGACTCCTACCCGTGATCCCTGGGCAAAGTCCCCACATAAGCGACACCCTTCAGGCCACAGCATACCCCTGCTGCTGTCGTTTATCCTGAATCTGGGTTGCCAGAGTCAGGACTCACTCCGCTGCCTTCCTGGTGCGGTCTGAACGGGGAAGATTATATTGGGTACTCCGCCGGTATTATCGCTGCGGCAAGTAACGCAGCGGGTTTACGGATTTCCCCTTGTAACGAATCTCAAAATGCAAACGTGT
>JALAGK010000147.1 GCA_022712475.1 Enterobacteriaceae bacterium | reverse complement strand
GCTGTGGGCTGTGGGCTGTGGGCTGTGGGCTGTGGGCTGTGGGCTGTGAGCCAAAGTGAAAATCATCGGTATAAAATGCGCTAAAAAACCGGGCAGTTTACCGCCGCCCGGCTCGGTATTTTATGACTCAGTAGCGGCGTACGCTTTCGTAAAAAACGTAGCCTCTTTACTTCGCATCGGTCGCGGTACCGTTGGCATGCCAGGTAAAGACGCCAAACTCAAAGCCCTTCAGGTCGCCTTTTGCATCCCAGGAAAGCGGTCCCATCACCGTATCAACCGTGTTTGCCTTCAGGTATTTGGCAATTTCTGCCGGATCGTCAGACTGGTTAAGCCCGGCGCTCAGCGACTGTAATGCAGCGTAGGTAGTCCAGACAAACGCGCCGCTCGGATCTTTTTTCTTCGCCTTGATCGCATCCACAATCGGTTTGTTCGCTGGAACCTGATCGTAGTTCTTCGGTTTGGTCACCAGCATCCCTTCAGCGGACTCACCGGCAATGTTAGACAGCGATACGTTAGCCACGCCTTCCGGGCCCATAAACTGGGTTTTCAGGCCAGCTGCACGCGCCTGACGCAGGATCTGGCCCATTTCCGGGTGATAACCGCCGTAGTACACAAAATCGATATTCTCTTTCTTCAGGCGTGCCACCAGAGTCGAGAAGTCTTTTTCTCCGGCAGTGATGCCATCAAAGAACACTACGTTCGCACCGCCCTTCTTCAGGCCATCCTGTACTGCGCGCGCCAGGCCTTCGCCGTACTGCTGCTTATCGTGAATGATGGCAATACGCTGCGGCTTCACGCTCTCAAGAATGTATTTCGCCGCTGTTGGCCCCTGGTCAGAGTCAAGACCCGTAGTACGCAGCACCAGATCGTAACCGCGCGCGGTCAGCTCCGGCGCAGTCGCCGCTGGGGTTATCATCAGAATGCCTTCGTCTTCATAGATATCTGACGCAGGCTGTGTAGAGGACGAGCACAGGTGCCCAATCACGTATTTAATGCCGTCATTGACCACTTTGTTGGCCACCGCGACCGCCTGTTTAGGGTCGCAGGCGTCATCATATTTCACGGCGACCAGCTTGTTGCCCTTTATGCCGCCTTTAGCATTGATGTCCGCAATCGCCTGGTCAGCGCCCGTGAATTCCTGTTCGCCGTACTGTGCCACCGGACCAGACATGGCACCCACCACAGCAACTTTAATATCCTGCGCCAGCACCGAACCACTCATCGCCAGTGCAATACATCCTGCCAGTAAGGCTTTACCCGTCATTTTCATTCTTCCTTTCCCCATTGTGATGGTGATTTGTTTTTATCGTGGCGTTGTGTTTGGGATATTCATCCATTCACAAGCGTAAAAAGCCCGCAAGCAGAATGGAAAACTCCGTTTTAGCTTAATCAAACAGAGCACTCTGCTAAAACATACGCGATTTCAGCGGAATTGAAATAATAAATTTGTGGGGAAGGTAACAGAGCGGGAAATCGGCAACGCTGGCTTCATCACAGCAGACAGGGTTAAAAATAAAAACACCCCGAGGCCGTAAGGCGCCGGGGTGCAATAAGTTACTGCGCAGAAATCAGGCTTCGATAGCCGCGCGCAGTTTTTTCATCGCGTTCTTTTCAAGCTGACGCACGCGCTCTGCGGACACGCCGTAACGGTCGGCCAGCTCCTGGAGCGTGGTTTTGTTGTCTTCATCCAGCCAACGGGCGCGGATGATGTGCTGGCTACGCTCGTCCAGCCCCTGCATGGCAACGGTTAGCTTATCCGCTGCGTGCTCTTCCCAGTTGTCATCTTCAATGCCATCAGCAAAGTTAGACGTTTTATCCTGCAGATAAAGCACGGGTGCCATTGGCTGGCTGTCGCTGGCGTCGTCGTCGTTAGACATATCAAACGTCATGTCCTGAGCCGCCATACGCGACTCCATCTCACGCACGTCTTTACTGGAAACGCCCAGCTCACGGGCCACCATTTCCACTTCATCCTGATTAAACCAGCCCAGACGCTGCTTGGTTTTACGCAGGTTAAAGAACAGCTTACGCTGCGCCTTGGTGGTCGCGACCTTCACAATGCGCCAGTTTCGCAGCACATACTCGTGAATTTCGGCTTTAATCCAGTGGACGGCAAACGACACAAGGCGCACACCCACTTCCGGGTTGAAGCGGCGCACGGCCTTCATCAGACCGATATTACCTTCCTGGATCAGGTCCGCCTGCGGCAGGCCGTAACCGGAATAGTTACGAGCAATATGAACAACGAAGCGCAGGTGAGACAGGATCAGCGTTTTAGCTGCTTCCAGACTGCCCTGGTAATGCAGCTTTTCGGCCAGCTCCCTTTCTTCCTCAGCCGAGAGCATCGGCCAGGCGTTGGCGGCCCGGATATACGACTCCAGGTTACCGACAGGGGCTAAAGCCAAAGTTTGCATTTCTTTAGTCATTCAAATCCTCACAATTTTTGTCTGGCTCCGGGTTCGCCCCCATCAGGCAGCGTTACCGGACCGATACTGTGCAACGAGATTACTCATCACTTAATCATCAGACCGTGATGTTATCCACAAGTTCAATGCTACCTGTGAATAAAATTACACTCAATTTGTGACAAAGCCATGAAAAAGCGTGGACAGAAGGGGGAAGTGCAGAATAAGGCAGCTCACCCTCTGAATACGGGTTCTCGTAAGCAGAGGATGAGTATACCAGACTTTTATTATTCAGGGGTAAAGTGACGAAGATGTTGTACAGTTGCTAACCAGGCAGCGGTCCAGCCAATCATTGCCGAGACCAGCAGCAGCAGCAAACATTCATCAAAAGACAGCCCGCTGATGGAGAATTTCGTACCAAATACGCGCGCGACATCACTTACCGCCGACGACAGGCGCAACACCAGAATCTCAGAGAGAATCAGCGATAAAAACGCACCACTGAACCCCAGCAGCGCCCCGCCATAAAGGAACGGACGCAAAATAAAGCCGTCAGTGGCACCAATCAGTTTCTGCACGTTAATGGTGTCGCGGCGGGCAAAAATGCTTAACCGCACGCTGTTGCCAATCACCAGGAATACCGCAGCCACCATCAACACACCAATCATCGCCGCTACGCGCCCGACAAGGCCTGTGAGCGCAGCAAGGCGTGCAAACCAGCTGTCGTCCATACGTACTTCATCCACACCACGCAACTGGGCAACCCTGTCGCGCATGGTGTTCAGCGCCGTCGTGCTCTGAAAATCAATCTTCGGCTCGACGACCACGACCGCAGGCAAGGGGTTTTCTTCGAGCATATCCAGCGCCCCACCAAAGCCGGACCAGTTACGGAACTCACCCAGCGCCTCATCGCGCGACAGGTAGTTCACCTTCGCAACCCCCTGCTCTGCCTGAAGTTGCGCCACCACCTGTGCTGCGGCGTCGTCGTCCAGCGTTTTATCAAGATACACGGTGATTTGCGGCGTCGGATAATACTGTGTCGCCGCCTGGCTGACGTTTTTGTAAACCATATAGCAGACACTGGGCAGCGTCAGAGAGATGGCTATCACCATCACCGTGAGGAACGTCGCGAACGGCTTGCTGCGTAAATCCGACAGTGCCCCTTGCCAGGCGTAACGAAACTGCTCATTGACCGTGCCTTTGCGCCCACCTGCTTTAGCGGAAGGTGCCTTATCCCGCCCACGGCGTGTGGCGTTACGTATGGCGTCTTTGGTGCGTCCCACGCGGTTATTTTTATCAAAACGGTTGCTGAAGCTTTTGATGCGATTGATTGCGCTGCGCTTATTCACCACTCTGGCCTCCGTGCAGATGTCCGTCGCTCAGATTCAGTACCCGGTACGGGCGGCGAGAAATCAGCGCCAGATCGTGCGTTGCCATCAGCACTGTCACGCCAACCTGATTAAACTCCTCAAACAGACGCAGAATGCCTTCAGACAACGCATTATCAAGGTTACCGGTCGGTTCATCTGCCAGCAGCACCGCAGGCTTATTGACCACGGCACGGGCAATACCCACGCGCTGCTGCTCACCGCCGGACAACTGAATAGGGAAGTTTTTCGCTTTGTCGAGCAGCCCGACTTTATCCAGTGCCGCCGACACGCGGCGGCGAATATCCTCGCTGCTGGCCCCGGCAATGATAAGAGGGATAGCCACATTGTCGTAAACGGTACGGTCCATCAGCAGGTGGTGATCCTGGAAGATCATTCCAATTTGCCGGCGCAGAAACGGGACTTCACGGTTTTTCAGCCGACTGATGTCATGCCCGCCAAACCAGATTTTGCCCGCGCTCGGGCGTTCGATGCCGCAAATGAGCTTGAGCAGGGTACTTTTACCTGCGCCGGAATGGCCTGTCAGAAAGGCCATTTCTCCTGGACGCAGGTGTAAAGACACTCCCTGCAGCGCTTGTCTCCCACCGCGATAGGCCTTGCTGACTTGTTCAAAGCGAATCATTGTCAATCCTCTCGGGCAAAAAGTGCCTCAATAAAATCGTCTGCATTAAACGGACGCAAATCTTCAATACGCTCGCCAACGCCAATATAGCGAATCGGGATGCCAAACTGATCGGCAACAGAGAAAATCACGCCGCCTTTGGCGGTGCCGTCCAGTTTAGTCAATGTAATACCGCTCAGGCCAACCGCTTCGTGGAACAGCTTCGCCTGGCTGATGGCGTTTTGCCCGGTGCTGGCATCAATAGTGAGCATCACTTCGTGTGGCGCGTTTTCATCGAGCTTTTTCATCACGCGCACGATTTTCTTCAGCTCTTCCATCAAATGCGATTTGTTTTGCAGGCGCCCTGCGGTATCCGCAATCAGCACGTCCACATTGCGCGCTTTTGCGGCCTGCAACGCATCAAAAATCACCGAGGCGGAATCTGCACCCGTGTGCTGCGCCACAACCGGAATGTTGTTGCGCTGGCCCCAGACTTCGAGCTGCTCAACAGCGGCAGCACGGAAGGTGTCACCCGCTGCCAGCATGACCGATTTGCCTTCCTGCTGGAACTGGCGCGCCAGTTTACCGATGGTCGTGGTTTTCCCCACACCGTTGACACCCACCATCAGAATAACAAACGGCGTGTGCGCTGACACATTCAGTGGCTCATCGACTTTCGCCAGAATGCCGCTCATTTCATCTTTAAGCAGGCCGTACAGCGCTTCGGCGTCACGCAGCTGCTTGCGCGAGGCGCCTTCGGTAAGATTGTTGATAATCTTGCGCGTGGTTTCCACGCCCACATCGGCAATCAGCAACTGTTCTTCCAGCTCCTCAAACAAATCGTCATCGATCTTCTTACCGCGGAACAACCCGATAAATCCGGAACCGAGATTTTGTTTGGTTTTAACAAGGCTACGTTTAAGGCGGGCAAAAAAGCCTTCTTTGGTAGGCTTTTCCTGCTCAAGCGGGATAGTTGACTCAGCTTGACGGGCTGCTTCATCGGCTCGTTCAGTTTCTTCTGCTATGCGAGCCGCTTCTTCAGCATGTTTGGCTTCTTCTGCTGCACGGGCCGCTTCTTCAGCGCGTTTGGCTTCTTCTGCTGCGCGAGCCGCTTCTTCAGCGCGTTTGGCTTCTTCTGCCTCCTGCGCGGCTTTCTCGGCTGCCATTACGGCTTCATGCGCAATACGAGCTTCTTCCGCTTCACGTTTTGCGGTCTCTTCTGCAAGGCGTGCCTGCTCGGCAAGACGAGCGGCCTCTGCCGCTTTTGCTTCCTGCTCGCGACGCGCCACCTCAGCTTCATGCTCAGAAATGGCTTTTAGCTCCTCGCGAGCAAAAACCAGTTCTTCCTCAACAATCTGCTCCTGCTCAATCTGCCACTTATCAGGATAATGGGGCTTTTCGCTTTCTACGACGCGCTCACTGACATCAACAACATTATCAGCAAATGCGTCTGATTCAGCCTGAGTATGGGGAGCGACCGCGTCGCCAGCGGCCTGCTGAGGCTGTTCTGCCTGCTGTGGCTCTGACTTCGCTGCGGTGTCTTCAGTTTTCTCTTTCTGACCAAAACCCAGCCAGGAAAAAAAGCCCTTTTTCTTCTCTTTTGCCATTGGCGACCACGCTCCTCGCTGTTGATTCATGGCGCTGTCCCGCGCATAAGTGACGGGAAAGGAAAATAATGCGTTAGTCTAACACTTTCCCGGCGCGGCATCACCGTGCCGCTGTTGGACAACATTGCCCTCATCGCTACCGTTACCGCGCTTTCTTCGCTCGCCGCTCGCCGCTAGAATAGCCGCCAACATTTCCCTTGCAGTGAACGTTATGAAGAAACCCCAGCGCGGTGGCAGCGGCCAGATTCGCATCATCGGTGGCCAGTGGCGTGGTCGCAAACTCCCCGTTCCGGACAGTCCCGGCCTGCGCCCCACCACAGATCGTGTGCGCGAAACGCTGTTCAACTGGCTGGCGCCGCATATAGTCGATGCCCACTGTCTTGACTGCTTTGCCGGTAGCGGCGCGCTCGGGCTTGAGGCGCTGTCACGTTACGCCAGTAGCGCCACACTGGTAGAAAAAGACCGCCTGGTGGCGCAGCAATTACAGAAAAATCTCGTTACGCTTGGTGCAAATAACGGCAAAGCCATCACCGCCGACACCTTACGTTTTCTGGCTGAACCTGGTGAGCCGCACAATATTGTGTTTATCGATCCACCGTTTCGTAAAGGGTTGCTTGAAGAAACCCTCGGTCTGCTGGAACGCAACGGCTGGCTGGCCGCAGAAGCGCTGATTTACGTAGAAAGCGAAGCCGAAGGCCCGGTCCCAGCGGTGCCGCAAACCTGGCAGTTGCACCGGGAAAAAATTGCCGGTCAGGCTGCAAGCCGCCTCTATATTCGTCAAATGCAGGAGAATAGCGATGTTGATTAACCTGGGGCGTCTGCTGATGCTGGGCGTCTGGGCATTTATGCTGGTAAACCTGTTCCAGCCGTTTCCCCGTCCGCTGAATATTTTTGTTAACGTCGCGATGTTCTTTACTATCCTGATGCATGGCTTGCAGCTGGTGCTGCTCAAGTCTACGCAGGCAAAAGACGCGCCGCCCATCAGCAAGTTACAGGAATTTCGTATCTTTGTGTTTGGCGTGTTTGAACTGCTGGCCTGGCAGAAAAAACAGCAGCGCTAAGGCACAGCTGCCGGGGTAAACCCTTCGTAGCGGGTGCCGCGATACTGCACTGTGCCCGCCTCGCCCTGCGTTAACGCCTGGTACTGCGCGGCACTCACGCGAAAACGCAACACCGCTCCGCCGCTTACCGGGCGAAAACGCACTTCATAATGCATCATATCTTCTGCAGGCATCACTTCGCGCTGGCGCGATCGCCTGTCGTTAGCAGGCACCTCACGCTTTGCTGCCACCGTTACGCTGCGACTTATCAACGGTTGTGCGTCGTTTGCAGCGTCAACCCGGCGCTGATGCAAAAAACGAAACGACGCTAAAATTACAATTAACGCCATGATGATGATAAAAAAAAGGGGGGGTTTGCTCATTCCTCTGACTCCCATTGCTACGCCCCGGCATCATAACGCGCACGAAGAAGCATTGTCATCTGGTGGCGTTGCCCACTAGACTGAAGGCAGGCTGCATGCCTGACGCATGCGCAACAATAACGAATTCAGGGAGTTATCATGCTGTGGTCGTTTATTGCTGTCTTCTTTTCCGGCTGGTTGTATGTAGATGCCTCCTACCGTGGCCCTGTCTGGCAACGCTGGCTGTTTAAGCCCGTTACGCTACTTCTGCTTCTGATGCTTGCCTGGCAGGCACCAATGTTTAGCGCCACCGGTTACCTGGTGCTGGCAGGGTTGTTTGCAAGCCTTGTGGGCGATGCACTCACTCAGTTGCCCGGCCAGCGCACGCTGTACGCCATTGGTGCGTTTTTTCTCTCACACCTGCTCTATACCATCTGGTTTGCCAGCTCCATGACCATGTCCTTTTTTTGGCCGCTGCCGCTGGCACTTATCATCATTGGTGCCGTGTTTATCGCTGCTATCTGGACGCGTCTTGATGAGTACCGCTGGCCGGTATGTACGTTTATCGGCATAACGCTGGTGATGGTGTGGCTTGCCGCAGAACAGTGGTTTCTTCGCCCAACCGACGCGGCATTTTCCGGCTTTGCGGGGGCCTCTTTGCTGCTGCTCAGTAATATCATCTGGTATCTCACGCACTACCGCCGTCGCTTTAACGCCGACAGCGCTATCGTTGCAGCCTGTTACTTTGGCGGTCACTTTTTGATAGTGCGTGCACTTTATCTCTGACGCCCCTTGACTCTGGAGTTCACTCCAGAGTGTAACCTTACGGCAATGTCAGTTTTCATTGCCGGAGGTCGTCATGTCGAACCCCATTATTAAATCCACGCCGAGCTTCTCTCAGGCCACTTTGCACCCGGCCGGGTCGCAAAAATGCGTCTATACCGTTGAACCACCACAGCAGGAAGCGCCTGCCCCCAAAAATACCACCCGCTACAGTTGGCAAGTACGAGGTATGGACTGTGCAGCCTGCGCGCGCAAAGTTGAGAACGCCGCACGCCAGCTACCAGAGGTTGCTGGCGTACAAGTGCTGTTCGCGACCGAAAAGCTGGTGGTTGATGCCCGCAGCGACGTGCGCCGCGAGGTAGAAAAGGCGGTATCCGACATTGGCTATACGCTCCAGTCAGTCGGCGAAAAAGCGCCAGAGCCTTCAGCCTGGCGCGAAAATCTGCCGCTGCTGGTGCTCATTGCACTGATGGGCGCAAGCTTTGGTCTGACGCAGCTATCTGCGCCAGCGGGCCGCATCGCTTTTATTGTTACCACGCTGGTGGGCCTGTGGCCGATTGCCAGTAAAGCGCTGCGCCAGATACGCTCCGGTAGCTGGTTTGCAATTGAAACCTTAATGAGCGTGGCGGCTATCGGCGCGCTGTTTATCGGCGCCACGGCAGAAGCCGCAATGGTCTTGCTGCTGTTTCTTATTGGCGAGCGTCTGGAGGGCTTTGCCGCCAACCGCGCCCGGCGCGGGGTGACAGCGCTGATGGCGCTGCGCCCGGAAGAAGCCACGCGCCTGCGCGACGGCAAACGTGAAACGGTTGCTATTGCCAGTCTGCGCCCCGGTGACTGCATTGAAGTGGCCGCCGGTGGCCGCCTGCCAGCCGATGGTCGCCTGTTGGACAACGCTGCAAGCTTTGATGAGAGCGCGTTGACCGGCGAATCCGTCCCGGTCGAGCGGCTAAAGGGTGAGAAAGTGGCGGCGGGTGCGACCAGCGTAGACCGCAAAGTGTTGCTTGAGGTCACCAGCGAGCCGGGTGACAGCGCCATTGACCGCATTCTGCGTCTGATTGAAGAAGCCGAAGAGCGCCGTGCGCCAATTGAGCGCTTTATTGACCGCTTCAGCCGCATCTACACGCCCGCCATTATGGTACTGTCGTTGCTGGTTGCCGTTGTGCCGCCGCTGCTGATGGCAGCCGCCTGGGAACCGTGGATTTATAAAGGATTGACGCTGCTGCTGATTGGTTGCCCATGCGCGCTGGTTATCTCCACACCTGCGGCGATTACCTCCGGCCTTGCCGCCGCCGCACGGCGCGGTGCGCTGATAAAAGGCGGTGCCGCGCTGGAACGCCTGGGCCGCATTGAGCAGTTCGCCTTTGATAAAACCGGCACGCTCACTGCTGGCAAACCGCAGCTGACCGGACTCTTTGCGCAAAATGGCGTGGAGGAGAATGCGCTGCTGCGCATGGCAGCCGCAGTAGAACAAGGCTCCACTCACCCATTGGCGCTGGCGATTATTGCCGCCGCCGGGGCGCGTGAACTGGCCATACCGGAGGCGCATAACCAGCTGACGCTTGCTGGCAGCGGCGTGCAGGCCGAGGTGGAAGGGAAAACGCTGCGCCTGAGCGCGCCGGGTAAGCTTGCAGAAGGTGTACTGAACGACGCGCAGATATCATTAATTACCCATGAAGAGGCGCTCGGCCAGACGCTGGTTG
>JALAGK010000146.1 GCA_022712475.1 Enterobacteriaceae bacterium | reverse complement strand
TTTATACTTCACGTTCTGTGTTTCACTTACTCATCTGTCAGTCCGCGATTTTTCAGCATCGGCTCTATCATTGGGTCGTGACCGCGCCAGTCTCGATACAGCGCGGACAAGTCACAACTATTTCCGCGCGACAAAATCGCTTCTCGGAACCGCTCGCCATTCTCACGGGTTAACCCCCCATGCTCTTCGAACCATTTGAAACCATCATCGGCCAGCATCTGCGTCCACAAATAGGCGTAATAGCCCGCCGCATAACCACCACCAAAAATGTGGGCAAAGTAGCTACTACGATAACGTGGTGGTATCGCTTCAATATCCACGTTTTCCTGCGCCAGCGCCGCTGCTTCAAAAGCATTAACGTCCACTACCACCTCACCTGAAGGCAGGCTATGCCAACGCATATCCAGCAATGCTGCACTGAGCAGCTCGGTCATGTCGTAGCCTTTATTAAAGCGCGTGGCACGAAACAGATTAGCGCGTAACGCCTCAGGCATTGGTTCGCCAGTGTCAACATGGCGCGCATAGTTGGTGAAGACTTCAGGATAGCTGGCCCAGTGCTCGTTAATTTGCGACGGAAACTCAACAAAATCCCGCGGCGTATTGGTGCCCGAGAGTGAGGCGTAACGTTGGTGGGCAAAAAGGCCGTGCAACGCATGGCCAAACTCATGAAACAGTGTAATGGTTTCATCCCAGGATAACAGTGCCGGTTCGCCTGGCTGAGGTTTCTGGTAGTTACACACATTGTAAATAACCGGCGACTGCCCCAGCAGTGTAGACTGCTCAACAAAATTGCCCATCCAGGCGCCACCGCCTTTACTGTCACGGGCAAAAAAATCGCCATAAAACAACGCCAGACCGCGCCCGTCTTTATCAAAAATTTCCCAAACACGCACGTCACTGTGATAAACCGGGATATCAAAACGCTCAACAAACGTCAGACCAAATAGCACACTGGCGGTATAAAACACACCGCGCTCCAGCACGTTATTGAGCGCAAAATAAGGACGTACTGTGGCTTCATCAAGGCTGTAGCGTTCAGACTTCACCTGTTCGGCATAGAAGTTCCAGTCCCAGGCCTGCACCCGTGCTCCACTGTGCTGCGCCTGCAAGCGCTGCTGAATGTCTTCCTGCTCACGCCGGGCTCGTTTTGTCGCTGCGGGCACAATATTACGCATAAAATCAAGCGCTGCCTGCGGCGTTTGCGCCATCTGATCGGCAATGCTCCAGCTGACGTAATCTGCAAACCCCAGTAACTGCGCCTGTTCGGCTCGCAGGCTGGCAAGGCGTGTCACGATATCTCGGGTGTCATTGGCATCCTGCTTTTCACAGCGTGACCAGGCCGCATTAAACAGGTCTTCACGCGTTTGGCGGTTCGCCAGACTTTGTAGCGCGGGCTGTTGCGTGGTGTTAAGCAAATTCAGCAGGAAATGCCCATCCAGCCCCTTTTCCTGTGCCGCGCGCGCAGCGGCGGTTATCTCCATGTCGCTCAACCCGGCGAGCTGCTCAAGGGATCCCACGACCAACCCGCCTGCTTTAGTTGCGGCCAGCAGGCGGCTACTGAACTGGCTCGACAAACGCGCCGCTTCCTGGTTGAGCGCTTTAAGACGCGCCTTCTGCTGTTCACTCAGTCTGGCCCCCGCCAGCACAAACCGCTGGTGCATTACCTCCAGCAAACGACGCGATTCACTGTCCAGTGTAAGCGTGTCACGCTGATTCCAGAGCGCATCAACGCGCGAAAACAGCCGCTCGTTAAGATAAATATCATCACTAAGCTGCGCCAGTTCACCGGAGAACGCCTCGTCCAGGGCCTGAATTTCGTCGTTAGTGTCTGCGGATGCCATAGCAAAAAAGACGCTGGTGACCCGCGAAAGCATCTGCCCGCTGCGCTCCAGCGCAAGGCAAGTATTGTCAAAACTGGCAGGCGCATCGTTTTGCACAATGGCGGCCAACTCCTCGCGCTTAAGGCGCACTGCTTCATCAAACGCCGGGCGATAGTGCGCAACAGAAATCACATCGAATCGTGGAGCCTGATAAGGCAGCAGGCTTACCTGATAAAAGGGATTTTCAACGGCCATTTTCTCTCCTGGAACACGGGCATTATGACGTAAGCTTATGCGGCTCCTTAGCACAGAGCAATGATTTCACCGCCGCCATGCGCCTGAAGCCCCGCACTCGTGCTAAGGTATGACAACACTCAAAAATCATTGAGGAACAGTGAGATGATAATTCTGGTTACAGGTGCTACCGCAGGTTTTGGCGAGGCTATTGCCCGTCGCTTTGTTAAAAACGGCCACAAAGTCATTGCCACTGGCCGCCGCCAGGCGCGCCTGCTGGAGCTAAAAGATGAATTGGGCGATTCGCTCTACCCCATAGAGCTTGATGTGCGTAACCGCGCCGCCGTTGAGGAAGCCATTGATGCCCTACCGAACGACTGGCGCGAGATTGACGTACTGGTCAATAACGCAGGTCTTGCACTGGGGCTGGAACCCGCACACCGGGCAAATGTTGATGACTGGGAAACCATGATTGACACCAATAACAAAGGATTGGTGTATATGACCCGTGCTGTGCTGCCAGGCATGGTGGAACGTAACCGTGGTCACATCATCAATATGGGCTCGACTGCAGGTAGCTGGCCTTATTCCGGCGGCAACGTCTATGGTGCAACCAAGGCTTTTGTACGCCAGTTCAGTCTGAACCTGCGCACCGATCTGCACGGCACACGACTGCGCGTCACCGATATTGAGCCTGGCCTGGTAGGTGGAACCGAGTTCTCAAACGTGCGCTTTAAAGGTGATGAAAACAAGGTAGAGCAGACCTATAAAGACAGCAACGCATTGTCTGCTGAAGACGTAACCGAGGCCGTATGGTGGGTGGCCACACTGCCCACGCATGTGAACATCAATACATTAGAAATGATGCCAGTCAGCCAGAGCTTCGCCGGGCTTAGCGTACACAGACAGCAGTAATTACTACGCCCATTCCCTTTAGCGGGATGGGCTGTTGATAAAAATGCTGGTAAAATTAATCGGTTGCCCATCATTCAGATAAATTTCATGATCGTTGAAACGCTCAACCCTGTTCAGCCTGTCAATCAGCAGATTTACCAAATCCTGCGCAGGGACATCGTCCAGTGCCTGATTCCTCCCGGTACCCCGCTTTCTGAGAAAGAAGTGTCGGTACGTTTTGACGTCTCTCGTCAGCCGGTTCGAGAGGCCTTTATCAAGCTGGCAGAAAACGGCCTCATCCAGATCCGCCCGCAGCGCGGCAGCTACGTCAACAAAATATCCCTGCGCCAGGTCAGCAACGGCTGTTTTATCCGTGAGGCTATCGAACGTGCGGTCGTACGCCGTGCTGTGACACTTATTGATAACGACAGACTGTGGCTGCTGGAGCAAAACCTTCAGCAAC
>JALAGK010000145.1 GCA_022712475.1 Enterobacteriaceae bacterium | reverse complement strand
GGAAGTACATCGGCACCAGCATCATTTCCCAGAAGAAGAAGAACAGGAACATATCGATGGCAAGGAACACACCGATAACGCCGCCCAGGATCCACATCAGGTTCAGATGAAAAAAGCCCTGATATTTCTCAATCTCACGCCAGGAACACAATACCGCCAGCACACCGAGCAGGCCCGTCAGCACCACCATCAGTAGCGACAGACCGTCGATAGCAAGGTGGATGTTAATGCCAAAGCGCGGGATCCACGGCATCTGGAACTCAGACTGCCACTGCGGCAGGCCGGTGGTTTGGGTCAGAGAATAACCACCCTGCAGCCACAGCTGCAAAGAAAGCGCCAGCGTCAGCCCCATTGTAATCAGCGCAATCCAGCGCGGCACGCGAACGCCAAAGCGTTCGGTCTGCCAGCACAGGAAGCCGCCGATGAAGGGGATCAGTATCAACCAGGGTAATAACATAGCTACGTATGTCCCTTATTTTTATTCCTGCTCAGGCTATCTCGCTCACCATTTTGAGTCCCGACTGTGCTCGCAATCTTCGCGTACTTCGGTACGCGCTGTTGTTATGCAAAGGCGGTGCCCATTGTGACTTCGCCGATAACGCCTGTCCTTCAGGAACAGTTACTAAAAATCGTTTTTATTCCAGGGCGGCTAACCGCCCCATGCAGGCTTTTTTGCGGGCGCGATTAACATGCCCCCGCTAAACCAACCGTTAGCGCAATACCATCAGCAGCGCCAGCACCACAACCGCACCCACGCCCATTGAGGCGAGATACCAGCGCAGGTAGCCGTTTTCACTCAAAAGCAGGCCGCGACCGGCAAAGCGCGAGAGAATGGCCGGGATATTCATCAGCGCATTGAGCGGGTCACGCTTAAGCAGCCAGGCGATACCCAGGTATGGCTTCACGAACACGGTATTGTAGAGCCAGTCAAAGCCCCAGGCGTTGTACCACCAGGTGCCCAGCAGACGCCCCGGCGCGCTGTTGGCAATAGCGGTCACCAGCGTACGTTTGCCCAGCCACAGCCATGCAGCGATGAGGATACCGGCAATCGCCACTACGCCAGAGGTAATTTCCAGCGTCAGTACACGACCATGTTCAAGTTCAGTGGTCTGTGGCAGTACACCTGCCAGCGGCGGCACAATCATGGCGCCCACGAAGGTGGACAGCACCAGCAGCACAATCAGCGGCAGATGATGGGTAATCCCCTTCCCTGCATGTGCGTGAATCTGCTCTTTACCGTGGACCACGATGAAAATCATGCGGAAGGTGTAGAGCGAGGTCATGAACGCACCTACCAGACCCGCAATCATCAGGTTCATATGACCGTTCGCCATGGCGCCTGCCAGGATTTCATCCTTACTGAAGAAGCCTGCGGTCACCAGCGGCAGGGCAGACAACGCAGCACCACCGACCAGGAAGCACATATACACCAGCGGAATCGACTTACGCAGGCCACCCATTTTGAAAATGTTCTGCTCGTGGTGGCAGGCAAGAATGACCGAACCAGATGATAGGAATAACAGCGCCTTGAAGAACGCATGGGTCATCAGATGGAAAATCGCCGCGTCCCATGCCTGCACGCCAAGCGCCAGGAACATGTAGCCAATCTGGCTCATGGTGGAATAGGCAAGCACACGTTTGATATCGGTCTGAACCAGCGCCGCAAACCCTGCCATCACTAGCGTGATAGCCCCTACAATACCCACCAGATGCAGAACATCTGGCGTCAGCAGGAACAGGCCGTGAGTACGGGCAATCAGGTAAACACCCGCAGTCACCATCGTCGCTGCGTGGATAAGCGCAGAAACGGGGGTTGGGCCAGCCATCGCGTCAGCAAGCCAGGTCTGCAACGGCAGTTGCGCGGACTTACCTACCGCGCCACCCAGCAGCATCAGTGTGGCCCACTGCAACATGTTGTTGCCTTCGGCGAAGTGCGCCGGTGCCAGTTCCACCATTTCGCGGAAATTCAGCGTACCCAGCTCGTTGTAGAGAATGAATAACCCGAAGGCGAGGAAAACGTCGCCCACGCGGGTCACTACAAACGCCTTCATGGCTGCCGCGCCGTTTTTCGGGTCGGTATAGTAGAAACCAATCAGGAGATAAGAGCACAGGCCCACGCCTTCCCAGCCGAGGTACATCAGCAGCAGGTTATCGGCCAGAACCAGAACGACCATGCTTGCAATGAACAGGTTGGTGTAAGCGAAGAAACGGGAATAGCCCTCTTCTCCACGCATATACCAGGAGGCGAACATGTGAATCAGGAAGCCAACGCCGGTCACGACCGAGAGCATGGTCAGCGACAGGCCATCAAGCACCAGATTAAAACCGATGTTGAAGTTGCCGACCGACATCCAGGTCCACAGCGGCTGCACGAATGCCTGGCGGTCACCACCGAGGAACTCCATGCCCGCCCATGCAGTAATCAGAGCGGCGAGGCCAATTGAACCCACGCCGATGGTAGCAGAAAGGTTTTCCGACCAACGACCGCGGGAAAAGGCAAGTAACAGGTAGCCAATCAATGGCAGAACAATGGTTAACCAAAGCAGGTTCATCCGCGCAACTCACTTACTGAATCGATATTCAGATTCTGGCGACGACGATGGAGCTGCAGCAGCAGCGCCAGACCAATACTGGCCTCTGCGGCGGCAAGGCTTATCGCCAGGATGTACATTACCTGAGCGTCCGCCTGGCCCCAGTAGCTGCCTGCAACCACGAAAGCCAGCGCAGCGGCGTTGATCATCACTTCAAGGCTAATCAACATAAACAGCAGGTTGCGACGGATCATAAGACCGGTCAGTCCGAGGACGAACAGCACGGCGGCGAGGATCAGTCCATGTTGTAAGGGGATCATGCGTGCTCCTCCGTTTTTCTTTTCGCACTGTCGCCCGGACGGTTACTGAGTACTTCCCCGGCTCTGTCTTCGCGGCCAAGATGGAAGGCGACAACAAGGC
>JALAGK010000144.1 GCA_022712475.1 Enterobacteriaceae bacterium | reverse complement strand
GTGTACGATTCCCGCTGCAAACAAGCGTCAGGGGGTGTAAAACAACGTAAAGTCATGGATTAGCCGTCCTGGATGACGTAATTTCTGCCTCGGAGGTATTAAAAAATGAATAAAATCCTGTTAGTCGATGATGACCGAGAGCTCACTTCCCTGTTAAAGGAGTTGCTCGACATGGAAGGGTTCAATGTTCTTGTCGCCCATGATGGCGAGCAGGCGCTAGACCTCCTGGATGACACCGTCGATTTGCTTTTGCTTGACGTCATGATGCCAAAGAAAAACGGCATTGATACGTTAAAAGAGCTGCGTCAGACGCATCAAACGCCAGTCATTATGCTGACCGCGCGCGGCAGCGAACTTGACCGCGTGCTGGGTCTTGAACTGGGTGCTGACGACTATCTGCCGAAGCCGTTTAACGACCGGGAACTGGTTGCCCGTATTCGCGCTATTCTGCGGCGTTCTCACTGGAGCGAGCAGCAGCAGACCAACGATAATGGCTCTCCAACGCTGGAAGTGGATGCGCTGAGCCTGAACCCTGGTCGCCAGGAAGCCAGCTTTGACGGTAAAACGCTGGAGCTGACCGGCACCGAGTTCACACTCCTCTACCTGCTGGCACAGCACTTGGGTCAGGTGGTCTCACGCGAACATCTCAGCCAGGAAGTGCTGGGTAAACGTCTCACACCGTTTGACCGCGCCATTGATATGCATATTTCCAACCTGCGTCGCAAACTCCCTGAGCGCAAGGATGGACATCCCTGGTTTAAGACTCTCAGAGGACGCGGCTATCTGATGGTATCAGCTTCATGATAGGAAGCCTGACCGCACGCATTTTTGCCATTTTCTGGCTGACGCTGGCACTGGTACTAATGCTGGTTTTGATGTTGCCCAAGCTCGACTCTCGTCAGATGACGGAACTTCTGGAGAGCGAGCAGCGTCAGGGCACCATGATTGAGCAACACGTTGAGGCGGAGCTTGCTAACGATCCGCCTAACGACCTGATGTGGTGGCGCAGACTGTTTCGCGCTATCGACAAATGGGCACCACCCGGGCAGCGCCTGCTGCTCGTGACCAGCGAGGGGCGAGTTATTGGCGCCCAACGCAATGAAATGCAGATAATCCGTAACTTTATCGGCCAGTCTGATAATGCCGACCATCCCCAGAAGAAAAAATACGGCCGCCAGGAACTGGTTGGCCCATTTTCTGTGCACGATGGCGAAGATAATTACCAGCTTTACCTGATTCGTCCCGCCAGTAACTCCCAGTCCGATTTTATCAACTTGCTGTTTGACCGCCCGCTTTTGTTGCTCATTGTAACAATGCTGGTCAGCTCACCGCTGCTGCTATGGCTTGCATGGAGTCTGGCAAAACCGGCGCGTAAGCTGAAAAACGCCGCGGATGAAGTAGCTCAGGGCAACCTGCGTCAGCATCCGGAACTGGAATCCGGACCTCAGGAATTCCATGCTGCAGGCTCCAGCTTTAACCAGATGGTTTCAGCGCTTGAGCGCATGATGACCGGCCAACAACGCCTGCTGTCAGATATCTCACACGAACTGCGTACACCGTTAACGCGCCTACAGCTCGGCACCGCCCTACTGCGCCGTCGCAGCGGTGAAAGCAAAGAACTGGAGCGTATCGAGACAGAAGCGCTACGCCTTGATAGCATGATTAACGACCTGTTGGTCATGTCACGCACTCAGCAGAAAAACGCGCTGGTCAGCGAAACCCTCAAGGCGAATCAGCTATGGGGGGAAATGCTGGATAACGCCGCCTTCGAGGCCGAGCAGAAGGGTAAATCGCTGGAGATTACCTATCCGCCAGGTCCGTGGCTGCTGTACGGTAACCCTAACGCGCTGGAAAGTGCGCTGGAAAACATCGTGCGTAACGCGCTTCGTTACTCACACACCAAAATCGCTGTGAATTTCTCCGTGGATAACCAGGGAATTACAGTTACGGTCGATGACGATGGCCCTGGTGTCAGCGCAGAAGATCGCGAGCAAATCTTCCGCCCGTTCTTTCGTACCGATGAAGCACGCGATCGTGAATCAGGCGGTACCGGTCTTGGCCTTGCCATTGTCGACACAGCCGTTCAGCAGCATCGCGGTTGGGTGAAGGCTGATGACAGTCCGCTGGGTGGCCTACGTCTGACACTCTGGCTACCGCTCTACCACCGTCCATAATGCTTAGTCCTTCTCCCCGTTCCGGGGGGAAGGGATGTCCGCCTTTCGCAAATCTGCTATCCTGCGCCCCGTCCAGAAGGGGAAGCCAATGCTGAATATCGTGCTGTTTGAACCAGAGATCCCACCCAATACCGGCAACATCATTCGCCTGTGTGCTAATACCGGTTTTCGCCTGCACATCATCGAACCAATGGGCTTTACCTGGGACGATAAACGCCTGCGTCGTGCCGGGCTGGACTATCACGAATTCACCCGTGTTGTCCGTCATCACAATTTTGCGGCCTTTGTCGCCGCACAGCAGCCTGAGCGGCTGTTTGCACTCACCACTAAAGGCACACCTGCGCACAGTGCGGTGAGCTATCGAGAGGGCGATTATTTACTTTTTGGCCCGGAAACACGTGGTCTGCCCGCCAGTATTCTTGATGACATGCCCACAGACCAGAAAATACGCATACCGATGGTGCCAGACAGCCGCAGCATGAATCTATCCAACGCGGTGTCAGTGGTGGTGTATGAGGCCTGGCGTCAGCTGGGATATGCCGGCGCACTGGCACGCTAAACGACGTAACCAGTGCGTGGAGCCTGGTACTGAATCCGTTACATAAACAAACAGGGCGATGGTAGAAGCCATCGCCCTGAAAGAGATAAGCGTTAAGGCAAACGCGTTAGCACAACACCAGCGTCTGCGCCGTATTAAATCCCATCGCCATATTCAAAGCCCTGCATGCCGTTAAAATGTTGATCCATATCCATCGCTGGCTTATCGCTTTCAGGCCTGCCAACAATACGCGCAGGCACGCCGGCTGCGGTAGTATGTGGCGGCACTGGCTGCAGTACCACTGAGCCCGCGCCAATTTTAGCACCACGCCCCACTTCAATATTGCCGAGAATTTTGGCGCCTGCGCCAATCATTACGCCTTCGCGAATCTTAGGATGACGATCGCCGCTGGTTTTACCCGTACCGCCGAGCGTAACAGACTGGAGAATGGAAACATCGTCCTCAATCACTGCCGTCTCACCCACCACAATACCGGTCGCGTGGTCGAGCATAATGCCGCGACCAATTTTCGCCGCGGGATGAATATCGACCTGGAAAGATACTGACACCTGGTTTTGCAGGAAAATAGCCAGCGCACGCCGCCCCTGGTTCCACAGCCAGTGGCCAATACGATAAGACTGCAGCGCGTGAAACCCTTTGAGGTAAAGCAGCGGCGTGGAGTATTTGTCTACCGCCGGATCGCGCGTGCGTACCGCCTGAATATCGTAGGCCGCAGAAGCAATCATCTGCGGATCGGCCGCATACGCCTCCTCCACCATCTCACGAATGGCAATGGCGGGCATAATGGGTGACGCGAGTTTATTGGCGAGCATGTAGCTCAGCGCACTGCCGAGGCTCTCATGCTTGAGGAGCGTTGCGTGATAAAAACTGGCTAGCATGGGTTCGCAATCTGCCAGCGCCCGGGCTTCGGCTTTAATATTATTCCAGACCAGTTCGACTTCTTCACACAACATTGCTCTCTCCCAGAAAATAACGAGCCCGGCAATCTGTAAGCAAATTGCCGGGCCGCTGCGGTGATGATTGTTTATTCCGTCAGTGGCTTTCGTCTTTGCGCGTACGTCCTAATAACGTTAATGCTGCCTCGCGCGCATTTTTTCCGCAATACAATACCTGATAAATTTCCTCAGTTATTGGCATTTCTACACAAAAACGTGCGGCCAGTTCACGCACTTCTTTGGTATTGCGATAGCCCTCAACCACCTGACCAATCTTTTCCTGGGCACTAGTCACATTCATTCCCTGCCCCAGCATCATGCCAAAACGGCGGTTACGCGACTGGTTGTCGGTACAGGTCAGTACCAGATCACCTAACCCCGCCATGCCCATGAATGTGGCAGGATCGGCACCAAGCGCACTGCCAAGCCGCGTCATCTCCGCAAGACCGCGCGTTATCAGCGCCGTACGTGCGTTGGCACCAAAGCCAATGCCATCCGACATACCCGCACCAATGGCGATAACGTTTTTCACCGCGCCGCCAAGCTGCACACCAGTGAAGTCGTGGTTACGATACACACGAAAGCTTTTGCCACAGTGCAGCAACTGCTGTAAATCCTGGGCAAAGGCATCGTCAGTGGCCGCGACAGCAATCGCGGTTGGCATACCCGCCGCCAGCTCTTTGGCAAACGTCGGCCCGGAAATCACCGCTAGCGGAATGCTCTCACCCAGCACTTCACGCGCCACGTCCTGCAAAAGACGCCCTGTTTCCGCCTCAAGGCCTTTTGTTGCCCAGACAAGGCGCGCATCCGGGCGCATCAGCGGCTTAATCTGGCTCAGCACTTCACCAAATACATGGCTTGGCACTACAACCAGAATATCGCGGCTTGCGCTCAGCGCATCGGCAAGCGAGCTTTCAAGATGTAGCGTGTCAGGGAAGGGAACATCGGGAAGGAAAGCGGCATTACATCTGTCGTGCTGGAGTAAAGCAATGTGCTTTGGATCATGCCCCCAAAGCACAACCTCGTGACCATTTCTCGCCAGAGTGATGGCAAGAGCGGTGCCGTAAGAGCCGGCACCGATCACTGTCATTGACGCATTAAGGGCGTTCATCAGGCATCCTGATGCGGTTGCTCACCTTCAGCGCCCGCCTGCTGCTGCTGTAAATAATTCATAAACAGCGCATCAAAGTTTACCGGCGCCAGGTTCAGCTGCGGGAAAGTACCGCGTGATACCAGGCTCGTAATGCATTCGCGAGCATACGGGAACAGAATATTCGGGCAGTATGCACCCAGACAATGTGCCAGCTGCGGACCTTCAATACCGTCAATGCTGAAGATACCTGCCTGCTGCGCTTCACAAAGGAATGCGGTTTCGTCATTCAGGCTAGCCGTTACGGTTACGCGCAACACAACTTCGTAAACACCGTCTGCCAGCTGGCTTGACGCCGTATCCAGGTCCAGTTTCACTTCCGGCTGCCATTCTTTCTGGAAAACCTGCGGTGCGTTTGGCGCTTCAAAAGAAACGTCTTTGGTATAAACGCGCTGGATCTGGAAAGCCATTTCGGTGTTGTTTTGTTCAGACATTAAAGAAACCCTCAAAAAATGATGTTTTAAATTCCATTCAACAACGGGTCCGGCGGTATTATCTGCCCCCGCATTCCCGGTTATTCATTGACTGGCCTTTGCTGTACGTTTGCCCGCAAAGCGGCGGGCAAACCCACATCAGGCTAGCAGGGGGTCTAACCCGCCCTTTGCATCCAGTGCATACAAATCGTCACAGCCACCAATATGCTGTGCGTCAATAAAAATCTGCGGCACCGTCGTACGGCCGCTGCGCTTTATCATTTCTTCGCGCTTAGACGCATCGCCATCAATCGGCAGTTCTTCAAACGTCACGCCTTTGCTCTCAAGCAACGCCTTTGCACGGTGGCAATAAGGGCAGGTGACTTTGGTATAAATTTCGATATTGGCCATAGGTCGCTCCAGTGCGTTTATTTCCCGCGTACCAGCGGTAGGTTCTCGCCACTCCAGCCAGCCACGCCTTCTTTCATCACGAAGACCTGCTCAAAACCGGCTTTATAGAGATGATTGCCTGACTCCTGAGCCGACATCCCATTTGCATCAACAACAATAATGGGTTTGTTTTTGTGTTTTTCCAACTCCCCCAAATTGCTGTTTTTGATATCGGCTGGCAGCAGGTTCTGCGCGCCAGAAATGTGTCCTTTGCGAAACTCATCACGCTGGCGCACATCCACCACAACAGCGTCTTCTTTGTTGATAAGACGCGTAGCTTCACCGCGGCTAATAACCTTCACTTTGGAGGTCATGCCTTTAAAAGTGGTATAGATAACGGCTCCCAGAAGCGCAACCCACGCGATACTCAGTATCGGATGGCGGCCAACGAATTGCATAATCTCTTGCATGGGGGGTAACAACTCCCGACAAATATAAAGATGAAAACCAGTGCAGAGTATACCTGCGCGCTGTGTCAATTACAGCCAGTGAACCACAGTGAATGCATTTTCTGCGTACTGTTACGAAAAAATATTGAAATCACTGTCGTAATCTGACGATTCCAGGCGCTTCTTTGATCTCCAGAGGCTATCCATCCAAACAGTGTGTAGTAAAATTACGCAAAATTTTTATCTTTTATGCATGAGGTCATTTGCAATGTCGGTTTCTAAAAAACCCATGGTACTGGTGATTCTGGATGGTTATGGCTATCGCGAAGACCAGCAGGACAACGCTATTTCCAGCGCACGCACGCCGGTGATGGACGCGCTGTGGAGCAAACGCCCGCACACGCTAGTTGACGCTTCCGGGCTGGAAGTGGGTCTGCCGGACCGCCAGATGGGTAACTCTGAAGTTGGCCACGTAAACCTTGGCGCAGGCCGTATCGTCTATCAGGACCTCACGCGCCTGGATGTGGAAATCAAAGAAGGCACCTTCTTCGAAAATACTGCCCTGACAGCGGCTGTAGACCATGCAACTGCCGCAGGTAAAGCGGTACATATCATGGGTCTGATGTCGCCAGGTGGCGTACATAGCCACGAAGATCACATCCTGGCAATGGTCGACATGGCCGCCAAACGCGGCGCAGAAAAAATCTATCTGCATGCGTTTCTTGATGGTCGTGACACGCCGCCACGTAGCGCCGAAACCACACTCAAGCGTTTTGAAGATAAATTCGCAAGCCTTGGCAAGGGCCGTATCGCATCAATCATTGGCCGCTACTATGCAATGGACCGCGACAACCGTTGGGACCGCGTAGAACTGGCTTATGATCTGATGACGCAGGCCGCAGGTGAGTTCCAGGCTGACAGCGCCGTTGCAGGTCTGCAGGCTGCCTATGCCCGCGATGAAAACGACGAATTCGTCAAACCGACCGTGATTCGTGCCGCTGGTGACGACAGTGCGGCAATGGAAGACGGCGACGCGCTGATTTTCATGAACTTCCGTGCTGACCGCGCTCGTCAGATAACTCGCGCTTTTGTAAACACCGACTTTGACGGCTTCAGCCGCAAAAAAGTGGTGAAATTCTGCGAATTTGTCATGCTGACCGAATAAGCCCCTGATATCAAAACTGCCTGCGCTTACCCGCCGAGTGCGCTTTTGAATACCTTTGGCGAATGGATGGCAAAACAAGGCAAGAGTCAGCTGCGCATTTCTGAAACCGAAAAATACGCTCACGTTACATTCTTTTTTAACGGTGGCGTAGAAGAGCCATTTGCCGGCGAAGACCGTATTCTGATTCAGTCCCCACAGGTAGCGACCTACGATCTGCAACCAGAAATGAGCTCTGAAGAGCTGACCAGTAAACTGGTTGCAGCCATCGGTAGCGGCAAGTATGACGCCATCATTTGTAACTACCCGAACGGTGATATGGTAGGCCACACTGGCGTATTTGACGCCGCTGTGCAGGCTGTAGAAGCGCTTGACCGCTGCATTGATGAGGTTGCACACGCTGTAGAAGCCGCTGGCGGCCAGCTGCTTATCACCGCCGACCACGGTAATGCTGAGCAGATGCGCGACCCTTCAACCGGCCAGGCGCACACGGCACATACCAACCTGCCAGTACCGCTTATCTATGTTGGTGCAAAAACCGTCAAAGCGGTCGACGGCGGCAAGCTGTCGGACATCGCACCGACAATGCTGAGCCTGATGGGTATGGAAATCCCGAAAGAGATGACTGGTAAGCCGCTGTTCATCGTGGAATAATCCTTCCCCATGAGGGGAAAGGCGATCGCTTTATTAACATGGGAGAGAACTCTCCGACCCATGATCTACGCCAGCGCACTCAGCGCTGGCGTTTTGCTATGTCCGTCAGTTACTCACGCGGACGATCGCACTCAGCTTAAAAACCTCCAGCAGGACATTGCCACAAAAGAACGCGCCGTGCGCCAACAGCAGCAACAGCGCGCCTCGCTCCTTGAGCAGCTACAGGCCCAGGAAAAAGCTATTGCCACCGCCGCACGCAAGCTGCGGGAAACACAAAATACGCTTGAGCAGCTTAATCGCCAGATTAGCGAAATGAACGCCTCTGTTGCCCGTCTTGAAAAACAGCGAGCAGCGCAAGAGCGCAATCTTGCAGCCCAGCTTGATGCTGCGTTTCGCCAGGGACCGCATTCCGGCATTGAATTACTGCTCAGCAATGAGCAGAGCCAGCGCGGCCAGCGATTACAGGCCTATTTCGGTTACCTGAACCAGGCTCGCCAGGAAACCATTGCGCAGTTGCAGCAAACGCGCGCAGAAGTCACTGAACAACGCGCCGCGCTGGAAGAAAAACAGTCACAGCAGCAGACACTGCTCTACAGCCAGCGTGCCCAGCAGGCAAAGCTTGAAGAAGCCCGCAATGAGCGTAAAAAAACCCTGAGTAGCCTTGAGTCCTCCATCCAAAAAGGCCAGCAACAGCTCAGTGAATTACGTCGCAACGAATCCCGTCTGCGCCACAGCATCTCCCGTGCCGAAGCCGCAGCCAAAGCTCGCGCCGAGCGTGAGGCGAAAGAAGCCCAGCAGGTGCGTGACCGTCAGCAGGAAGCGACCCGCAAAGGGACCACCTATAAGCCAACACAAAGCGAACAATCGCTAATAGCACGCACCGGCGGTCTCGGTGCGCCACGTGGCCAGGCCCGCTGGCCGGTCAGGGGATCGCTGCTGCACCGCTACGGCGAACAGCTACAAGGTGAGCTACGCTGGAAGGGCATCGTTATCGGTGCGTCTGAAGGTACCGAAGTACGAGCTATTGCGGATGGGCGCGTGATCCTTGCTGACTGGTTACAGGGCTATGGCCTGGTGGTCGTAGTGGAACACGGCAAAGGCGATATGAGCCTGTATGGCTATAATCAAAGCGCGCTGGTTAACGTAGGCGCACAAGTTCGTGCAGGTCAGCCCGTCGCACTGGTGGGCAGCAGCGGCGGTCAGGGCAGACCGTCACTTTATTTTGAAATCCGACGCCAGGGTCAGGCTGTAAATCCACTGCCGTGGTTAGGAAGATAAGTTTTGTTGCAATTTCAACGTATTTTTTTTGCTCTGGCCATCTTGCCAGGGTTGGTGGCCGTACCCGCTCATGCCGGTAAACTGGCGCTGGTCATCGATGATTTTGGCTACCGTCCACAGCAGGAAAAGCAGGTCATAGCCCTGCCCGCGCCAGTCTCCGTTGCCGTGCTGCCCAATGCACCTCATGCTAAAGAGATGGCAACCAAGGCCCACAACGCCGGCCATGAAGTCCTTATTCACTTACCCATGGCACCGCTAAGTAAACAACCACTTGAGAAAGACACGCTACGCCCGGAGATGAGCAGCACTGAAATTGAGCGCATTATCCGTGATGCCGTCGATAAGGTGCCGTATGCGGTAGGCCTGAATAACCATATGGGCAGCGCCATGACCTCCAGTCTGTTCGGCATGCAAAAAGTGATGCAGGCACTGGAAAGTTACAACCTTTACTTTCTCGACAGCATGACTATCGGCAACAGCCAGGCTATGCGCGCAGCCTCGGGAACTGGCGTGAAGGTGATAAAGCGTAAGGTGTTTCTTGACGACAATCAGAACGAGGCCGCCATTCGCCAGCAGTTTACCCGCGCAGTAGAGCTGGCACGTCGTAATGGTTCTGCCATTGCCATTGGGCACCCACATCCTTCCACCGTTCGCGTGCTGCAACAGATGATCCCAACACTCCCTGCGGATATCACCCTGGTACGCCCAGGTTCGCTGCTAAATGAACCACAGGTTGACCACTCTACGCCAGACACTCGCCCGTCGTCACCGTCTCCTCAGGAGCCAGCGACCCCACGCAATCCGTTTCGTGGCGTGAAGCAGTGCCGGGTTAAACACCTGCCGGAACCGGTTAACGCCAGCCGTTTCTTTACTATCCTACGTGAAAGCATTAGCGAGAGTACGCTGGTGAAATACTACCAGCTGCAATGGCAAGGGTGGGATAACCCACGGAGATAATATCCATTATTTAGACAACAGCCTGCGGGCGCGGGCAATTCCGCGCTCGTGCGCTTTTCTTGCACGCCAGGCATAAAGACGCACAATCCACAGTAACGCCTGATACCAAAGCTTCATACTGCGAGCATTACACAACATCCGCGTATGAGTACCGCTGGAAATGATCTCTGAAATGATCTGCTGGCGGGTTTGTTCACACGGCTCCTTACGCACAGAGCGGCAAACACGCAACGCCTCACGGGTAATTTGGCTGCGAAACTCCGGATAAATGACAATCTTGCGTGCGTAGTCCTGATTGAGCTTTTCAAGTAGCCGGGTAATTCGGATGTAATGGCGCTGGTAGATAAGGTGTTTCTCGCCGCTGCGCAGCGTGCGGCTAACAGACTGGTCATGAATAGAATAGCGGTAAAGCGACTGCTGGGTATAGCGCACGCGACGCGCGTTAAACAGAATTTCCGTTGTCCACGGAATATCTTCATGATACAGACCAGGAATAAATTGCAGCTTCAGGTTTTCAATCAGCTCACGGCGATAAATACCCATCCACACAACGTGAGTCCAGCGGTACGAGGCCAGGCCTTTGCGTAACCATTGTGGGCCGCTCAGTACCTCAGTGGAGGTCAGACGCTCAACAGGAATACCATGACTGTAACTCCCGGTGCGCACATTAAACCAGTCTGCGTTGCATTGTGCTATATCGAGATTATCTTCAGTGGCCATTTTCATCAGCACACTGTACATATCTGGATAAACAATATCGTCAGCATCAACAAACGCAATGTATTCACCACGGGCAATTTTAAGCGCGCGATTGCGCGCAGCAGAACAG
>JALAGK010000143.1 GCA_022712475.1 Enterobacteriaceae bacterium | reverse complement strand
TAATGATACAAATTGGAGTGAATTTTTAGGCCGTTTCGTGGTCTTGAGGCTGAAGTCCGACTGTATTCCGGGCGCATAATTAACCCAACCGCACATCCTTCTTCTGCACATCTTGAGAGCAAATGATGCTCTTCATCCGTCAATGGCTGCGCTAGCCAGCCAATCACGACACTGTAATTCCCGGTACGTAAGGCTTTTGCCATTGCCGTTACAGACATAACCGGTAACTGCATCATTTTGTTGAGTGGGAGGCCTGCTGAACGCGCCCACTCGCGATTTAATTTGCTTTGAGGCGTAAGCCAGAGCTGCCAGCGTGACTGCTGGCCGAGCTGCTGTAATAAAGGAAGTAGCAGCATTTGGGTCAACACTGGGCTTGCTTCGTTATAGCTGACTTCGGTTATCAAACCCTGAATGTTATCTGATGTAGCGCAATCGCTAACGGCATTGGCAGTATAGCCCGCATTTGTAGAATGGGCGTTATAAGCAGGTAAGAACATAGTGTCTCCACTCCCGTGGTTTACTGTATGTATATACAGTAATCCCTGATCGGGTAAAGATCAACCAGAATTTTTTGAAAGCATCTCGCATTTTCATCCTGGTCTCGGCGAATACGTATTGCCCTTAAGCCATAAGTTGCCTATTTTGCGGTGAAGCAGAACGGCTTACGAATATCGGTGTTTACTCTTTGATTTTTAAGGTTGAAAAATGAAGGATGAGAGCTATGTGAAGATAAGTAAGGCGCGTGCTTATCTCTCCATATTGGGTGAAATTCGTAGCCGAGCATTATTTGGGGGCTACAGCTTATCTGTTGATAACACCATATTTGCGATGGTGGCTGAAGGAGAGCTTTATCTACGGGCCAGCGAGCAGAGTGTGGCGTATTTCCGTCGGGAAAACTCACCGCTGCTAACCTGGTTCAAACGTGGGCGCCAGGTGAGTTTGAATTACTACAAGGTTGATGAAGCGCTTTGGCAGAACCCTTCACAATTGATTGAACTGTCATCTCAGGCGCTGGAAGGGGCAAAGCTTGAAAAAGCGCAGCGCGCCTGCGAGCGCAGGTTGAAAGACCTGCCAAATATCAGCACTGGCATTCACAGCGTGGAGGCGCTTTATCGGGTTGGAGCGAAGCGAGTCTGGATACAAGTACGTAAGGTCAACAGAACGGCGGGTACCCGGCTGTTGCTTGCGCTCGCCGGTGCGATTACAGGCCAGCATGAAGCAGCGCTCCCAAAGCAAATGCGTCGGGAGCTGCTGGCCTGGGCTGCGGAACATATCGCCAGCGAAGAGCGGCGTTCAGACAGTTAACGAATCTGCTGTTGCAGACTCGACAGCTCGGGTAGCAGGGCTATCAACAAGGTAATTTGCTGAACAACCAGCTGTTCTTTGCTGCCAGGTTCGGGAACAAATTTTTCCAGGCGCGACAGGATGTCGCCCTGCACTTGCGCCAGTCGGTCCTTATCAATGTCCTGATGGTACAGCGCGCCGTCAACATAACTCACCGCATCAGTTAGTAAGGCCAGCGTTTGCGGATTGGTAATTTTTTCCCTGTGCGCACCCAGCGTAGAAATATAGCTATTAAACGTGTGATTCAGGCAAAGCAACCTGAATGCTGTGTCACGTTTTTCTGGTGTGGCATCGGGCTCTGACGACATGTTTGAGACCACTGAGGCCAATTCGGCATCCCTTCCATAGGCGTCGCGGCGGGCAACACGATAGGCCAGGCGGTTATCTCTTCCCTGATGATATTGCTCCAGTACAGCATCCAGATAACGGCAGTTGGCGTTAAATGCACGGGAAACCACCTGTGGCAGACGGCGAAATCGCCAGTCTGGCCAGATAAAACTAACAGCCGCCCAGGCAATGGCACAACCCAGCAGGGTATCAAAAATACGCGGTATCGCCACTTCAAAGCCTTCGCCAAGCAAGTTAAAGCACAACAGCACCAGGAGCGTAATAAACATAGTGGCGTGTGCGTACTGAACATTACGAAAGGCAAAAAATAGTACGCCAGTAATAACAATCAGTACCAGTTGTCCTGCGACAGATGGCACCAGCAGCAACACCGGTAAGCCGATTGCAACACCAATCAGCGTGCCGATAATGCGTAATGCCAGTCGCCGCCGCGTGGCGTTGTAGTTCGGCTGGCACACAAACAGGCTGGTCAGCAAAATCCAGTAACCGTGCTGCAGTCCGGTCACCTGAATAAAGGTGTAACCAATGCACAGTACGACCGACATTCGTACAGCGTGACGAAACAGCGCAGATTCGGGAGTCAGGTTGCTACGCAGGCGTAGCCAGACATCGCTCGCACCGTGAAGCCCGTCATCAGAAAGCCGGTTATCGGAGGTCGGCTTTTCCATTGCCTGTTCAGATTCTATGGTGGCAAGCTGGGCATCAATGGCCCGCAGGTTGTTAATCAGAAAGTGGATAGCTTCGCGGTCGGCATCGTGCTCATCAAAGGGCAGGCGTTCAATAGCGGCATCCAGGTTGGTGAACGCACGTTCAAAACGGGAGTCATGCTGATAAGGCTCACGCAGCAGAATAGCACGCGACAGTTGCTGGCAGGCCAGACCCTGCATAGAGAGCAGGCGCTGGAAGCGAAACATCACATCGCTGTGGCGGAATTTGTCACGCAGAATCTGGTATTGAACATGAGACGAACTGGCGCGCTCATGAATATCCTGCGCCACAAAATAATAATGTAGCGTTCTACGGGTACCGCGTTGGCCTCGATCACCACGCAGGCGCGTTAATAAAGTGGCTTTGGTCTGGTTAAGTATGTCAACAAGCTGTCCGTTTGCCATTGCGAGGGAGACCAGCGGCGCCTGGCTTTCATCTTCAAGGTCGGGATCAAACAGGCGAGATTTAAGCTCCAGGTAACAGGCCAACTGCTCATAGCATCGCGCCAGGCTATCCTGAAGCGGGCGTACCGGGAAAATCAGATGCCCGGTCAACGTCAGTAGGTTGTACCACACCGCACCGGTGAGCAGCAGCAATGGTTGAACATACCATTGCTCATAAAGCGTAATACCGAGCATGGTGTAAATCGCGATAAGCAGCGCGCCAAACGCAATGGTGGCATAGCGCTGCCCCAGCCCGCCGAGCAAAATAAAGCCACTGGTTGAGGTCAACAACCCCAGGGCAAACAGCCACGGCCAGGGGAACAGTAATTCTACCGAGGCGGAGGCGATGAAAAAACACACCAGCGTAATGACCAGATTGCGCAGGCGGCCGGTTAGCCTGTCGTCAAGATCGGCCAGGGCCGCAGCAACTACGCCGAGCGTAAGCGGAATGGTGAGCTTTACTTCATCTAACCACCAGGGCAGCGCCGCCGCACCGCTCAGGGCAAGAAAAATACGCAGGTTATAAAGCCAGGCGCTGTTCCATGTATAGCGGCGCAGCAGAGGACTCAGTTTAGGCACGCGGTTTCCTTTATTCACTAAATCGACGACGTGCGTTGGCTTCACGTGCGGCGCGCGCGGTTTCGACAGAAACGACGCGGCGGCCAACAGGCCACAGAGCGATGGCGGCAATTTTAAAATTAGCGATGCCGACAGGAATACCGATGATGGTCAGGCATTGCGCAATGCCTGCGGTGATGTGCAACAGGCACAGCCACCAGCCAAAAAATACCACCCAAAAAATATTCAGCAGCGTGCCGCCTGCGTTCAGTACGCTACTCTTGCTGTCGGGGGTCAGCACATCAACGTGTACTGCCTCGTTACCAAACGGCAGCAGAGAGAGTTTGGTGATTTCCCAGCAGGAGCGGGTCAGCGGCAGGGTAAAAATCAGTACAATGCTGACAAGGGTCGCCAGCAGCCATGACAGTGTGGTTAAAAAGCCACCCAGTACAAAATTGAGAATATTAAGAACGGTACGCATAATCTCCCCTGATTGACCGTATGTCGGTATAAAATCGGTAATTGTGCTAATTGTATCGTGTTTTTGCCTGGAGCGTGATTTCTCTGACGGGTAAACTGACGGCCTCCTGAGCAACTGAACGAGCGGGAACAGAAGCAGCATGGAACTCAAAGCAACAGCCCTGGGTAAACACCTGGCGCAACATCCCTACAACCGCGTGCGGCTTCTCACGGCAGGCGTGGAAGTGTCAGGCGAACGCCATCAGTATCTTATTCCCTTCAATCAACTTCTGGCGGTCAACTGCAAGCGCGGCATGGTCTGGGGCGAGCTGGAGTTTTTACTTCCACAACAGCAGGTTGTACGCCTGCATGGCACGGAATGGGCGGCCACACAGCGCTTTTATCATCATCTGCATGATATCTGGCAGCGCTGGAGCGTGGAGATGAGCGACGTGGCAGCGCAGGTGCTTAACGCACACCTGGAACAGGTGAAAAGCCTGACCGCCGGTGACGCCTGGTTGCGGCGTGTTGATGTTGATAAATTGCAGCAGGACATCCGAAGTTTGTCTGCCGCATTGCCGTTGCCAGTCGGGCGGCTGGAGGAGTTTGATAACTGCCGTGATGTCTGGCGCGAATGCCAGTCCTGGCTGGAGCAAGGGGAGGTGCGACGTGCGGCGTTTAACGATGCCTGGACGGCAAGGATGCTGGACGAGTATGCGGATTTCTTTGCGCACATTGAAAGCTCGCCGTTAAATCTTTCCCAGGCGCGTGCCGAGGTGAATGGTGAATCGACGCTACAGCTGAAGGCTGGAGCGAGCACTGGCAACACCTCCGAACTGGTCGCTCGCGCAGGCTGGCTGTTGGCACGCGGTGAAGCGTCGGCCAGTCAAATTTTGCTACTGGCGTTTGGTCGCAAGGCGGCGCAGGAGATGGATGAACGCATCAAACAACGCCTGCATACCGAGGAGATTAGCGCGCGCACCTTTCACGCGCTGGCGCTGCATATCATTGCACAAGGCGGCCGTAAGGTGCCTCAGGTGAGCACGCTTGAAAGTGATACTGCGGCGCGTCATGCACTGTTAACCGAGTGTTGGCGCGAGCAGTGCCGCGAAAAAAAGGCGCAGGCCAAAGGCTGGCGTCAGTGGCTGGAAGAGGAGCTTGAGTGGAACGTGCCCGAAGGCGAGTTCTGGCAGGATGAGCGGCTCACCAGCCGTCTTGCTGGCCGGTTGGATCGCTGGCTGGGGTTAATGCGCATGCACGGTGGGTCACAGGCGCAGATGATAGCGAGCTGCCCGGAAGACCTCCGCGATACGTTTCAAAAGCGTATTAAGCTGATGGCGCCACTGCTCAAAGCCTGGAAAACGGCACTTAAGGCCGAAGAGGCGGTGGATTTCTCAGGCTTGATTCATCAGGCCATCAATGTGCTGGAGAAAGGGCGTTTTATCAGCCCGTGGAAGCACATCCTGGTGGATGAATTTCAGGATATCTCGCCGCAGCGAGCCGCACTGCTTGAGGCATTACGTCGCCAGAACAGCCACAGTACGTTGTACGCGGTGGGTGACGACTGGCAGGCAATATACCGTTTCAGCGGTGCGGAGCTGTCGCTGACTACAGCGTTTGAACAGCATTTTGGTGAAGGTGACAGCTGTACACTGGATACCACCTACCGTTTCAATGACCGTATTGGTGAAATAGCTAATCGCTTTATCCAGCAGAACCCGCACCAGTTGTCAAAACCGCTTAACAGCCTGACGCGTGGCGACAGTAAAGCGGTTACGTTGCTGGCAGATGACCAGCTTGAAGCGCTGTTTGATAAAATGAGCGGCTACGTAACACCTGACCAGCGGGTATTAGTGCTGGCGCGCTATCATCATTTGCGCCCGGCAGCACTGGAGCGTGCAAATACGCGCTGGCCGAAACTGGCCATTGATTTTATGACAATCCATGCCAGCAAGGGACAACAGGCCGACTATGTTGTGATTGTTGGACTACAGGATGGGCATGATGGCTTCCCGGCGCCGGCGCGGGAATCAATTATGGAGCAGGCACTGCTGCCGCAGCCGGAGGATTATCCGGATGCCGAAGAGCGCCGTCTACTGTATGTCGCGTTAACGCGTGCGCGTCACCGGGTATGGCTGCTTTATAACAAACAGCAGCCGTCGGCGTTTGTCGATGTACTTAAGCGTCTCGACGTGCCAGTGGCGCGCAAGCCGTAATTATTTCAGTCGTTCAGCCAGATAACGCGGATAGTCCGGGATAAGGATCTCCACGCTTTCACCAAAGTGTGGGGATTCAATCAGAAAATCGGCGGTTGAAACATTGGTTGCCACCGGGATATTCCACACCGTGGCCAGGCGCAGTAATGCTTTCACGTCCGGGTCGTGTGGCACAGCGTTGAGCGGATCCCAGAAGAAAATCAGAATATCGATTTTGCCCTCTGAAATCAGCGCACCGACTTGCTGGTCCCCACCCATTGGGCCACTTAGCATCGCATTCACATGCATACCGCTGGCGCGTTGCACCAGGTTACCGGTGGTGCCCGTGGCATAGAGCACGTGTTTTTCCAGCAGTACTTTGTGGCGTTCAACCCATGTAAGCAGCATATCTTTGCAGTGATCGTGGGCAACCAGAGCGATATGTTTTTGTGCCGCCAGCGTTCGGGTGGTCAGTTCCATATTTTTTCCTGTTAAAGAGAAATCTGGCTACAGCTTACTGAATGTGGCCGTTGCTGCAAGTGACCTCGGGCAAAACAACGGTGAATCACGCTGGAGCCAGCCTGGTAACTGGCTTAAACTTGTCTGAAAAGGCATCCGGAGGACGACATGAACGACAATGATATTGCCCACATCCTCAAACAAACTCACACCATTGCGCTGGTGGGCGCCAGCGATAATCCTGACAGACCCAGCTACCGAGTGATGGACTATCTACTTAAGCAGGGATATCACGTTATTCCTGTTTCGCCTAAGGTGGCAGGAAAAACATTGCTGGGGCAGCAAGGCTATGCCACCCTGGAAGAGGTGACGGAAAAAATCGATATGGTGGATGTATTTCGTAATTCAGAGGCCGCCTGGCGCGTGGCAAAAGACGCTATTGCAGTGGGAGCAAAAACGTTGTGGTTACAGCTTGGCGTCATTAATGAGCCCGCTGCCGTACTGGCACGTGAGGCGGGGCTGAATGTGGTAATGGACCGTTGTCCGGCCATTGAAATACCACGCCTTGGTCTGGCGAAATAACAAAAACCCGGCACAGGCCGGGTTTCTTATGTCAGTTACGCAGGCGCGGTGCCTGTAACTGGCGGCGGATAGTTGCCGCCAGTTCATCAAGCGTTGGCTGTTCTGGATGCTCACCTTCATCTTCTCCACTAAGCTGTGCTTCGGCAAGATAGGTATGCACCGGGCGTCCGTCACCGTCTTCCATCACAACATGATACCAGGGTGCCGCGCGTAGCTCATCGTTAACCGCCAGTTCATCTGCGGATGGCTCTTCCAGTGAGTAATCCGGGTCAATATCGACCACAACACCCAGATAGCCCAGCAAAGAATGACGCACCTGCTGACCAATACCGAATTTGCTGGCAATCATAATCACCTCCCAAAAACGCAACTTCTGCCACCGATATGGAGGCGAAAGCCGCTGTTTTCAAGTTCCTGCGTGTCCTGCTGTTCTCATCGAACAGAGGTTACATCACGCGGCAGGCGAAGCCTTTCAGATACAGCCCTTCCGGATAGGATGCGATAACCGGATGGTCGGCAGCCTGACGAAACTGTTCTATAAATTGTACATCACGACCGGCATCAACGGCGGCATCAGCCACAATTTTCTGGAATAAATCGTTGGTCATCAGCCCGGAGCAGGAAAATGTCAGCAGCACCCCGCCTGGGTTAAGTAACTGTAATGCCAGCATGTTAATGTCTTTGTAGCCGCGACAGGCACCCATCAGCTGATTTTTATTCTCAACGAATTTTGGGGGATCCATGACGATAACATCAAACTTCTCGCCCTGGTCACGGTAGCGGCGCAACAGTTTGAAGACGTCATCACGCACGAACTCAGCCTTGCTGATATCGAGCTTGTTAAGCTCAACATTCTGGCGTGCCACATCCAGCGCTTCCGCCGAGGTATCCACACTGATAACCTGGCGGCAATTGCCCATTAACGCGGAAACGGCAAAGCCGCCGGTGTAGGAAAAGCAGTTCAGTACGCGCTTATCTTCAACATAACGGCGCGTTGCGAGACGGCTATCACGCTGGTCAAGGTAGTAACCGGTTTTGTGGCCGCCTTTGATATCAACCAGCAGTTTCATACCATGCTCTTCAATGGGCAGCAACGCTGGCGGCAATTCACCGCTGACCGGTCCCTGCGCCAACTCCAGACCCTCTTTTTTACGTACTGCGACATCAGAGCGGTCATAAATGCTGCATTGCGGATAGCATTGCTGCAACGCGCTCAGCAGCGTCGGGCGCTGGTACTCAGCACCGGCAGATAAGAGCTGAAGGACAAGAAAGTTGCCAAAGCGGTCAATCGTTATGCCAGGCAGCCCGTCGGATTCCCCGGCAATCAGGCGATAACTGTCAAGGCCGTCACGTTGTGCCAGCCAGTCGCGCCACTGTTGTGCGCGCTGTAAGCGGCGTACGAAGAAATCGATATCAATATTCTCGGCAGCATCGAAGGTCCAGACACGAGCACGAATCTGTGAGCTGGGGGACCAGGCGGCGCGAGCCAGCCAGTTTCCTTTACTATCGACAACGTCTACGGTTTCACCGCTGTTGGCTTTGCCTTCTACGTGTGCGATGGCCCCGGAAAAGACCCAGGGATGGCGGCGCAATAACGATTTCTCGCGCCCTTTGGCTAATACTAAACGTACGCTCATAATTTGTTATGCTGCGAAGAGATGATAAAGGGGCGCTATTTTCCCGACTTAACCGGGCAATTGCAATCTAAGGCGCACAACACGGAGGCACAAACGCATGTCTATATGTACTATCGCCTGGGTTTATGGAATGGTCCAGGGTGTGGGATTTCGCTACAACACGCAGCATGAGGCGCGCCGTTTAGGCCTAAGCGGGTACGCCCGCAATCTTGATGACGGCAGTGTAGAAGTCGTGGCCTGCGGCGAGCAGGCGCAGGTTGATGCGCTCATTACCTGGTTAAAAGCAGGCGGCCCACGTAGTGCCCGGGTTGAAAAGGTACTCACTGAACCGCACAGGCCTCAAAAACCGTTAACGAGCTTTGATATTCGCTATTAAATGCATTTCACCGGTTTAGGCAGGCCAGCAATTTTTGTCGCCTGTTTGGCTGGGCCTTTGGGGAACAGACGGTAAAGGTAGCGGCTGTTTCCTTTCTCTTCGCCAAACTTGTTCGCCATAGCTTTGACCAGCATACGGATGGCCGGAGAGGTATTAAATTCCAGATAAAAATCGCGCACGAACCTTACTACTTCCCAGTGCTCAGGCGAGAGAATAATCGCTTCTTTTTCGGCAATATGTACTGCCAGTGCTTCATTCCACTCGTGACTGTTTTTCAGATAGCCGTCGCCATCGGTCTCAATTTCTTTGCCTTCAAACATCAACATTACAATCTGTCCGTTACCTGAAACGCCAGGCAGTGTAGCAAATTTCCATGCACCATAAAAACAAAGCCCCGCATAGTGCGGGGCTTGTGCAGGTAAAGAAAGAATCAGTCGCGGCTGGCGAAGCCCAGAATGCTGAGCAGACTCACAAAAATGTTGTACAGCGACACATACAGACTCACGGTTGCGCGAATATAGTTCGTTTCACCACCGTGAATGATGTTGCTGGTTTCATACAAAATGGCACCGGATGAAATCAGGATAAACAACGCGCTTATCGCCAGGTGCAGTGCCGGGATTTGCAGGAATATATTCGCCACCATGCCAATCAGCACTACCACGATACCCGCCATCAGCATACCGCCGAGGAAGGACATGTCCTTACGGGTAGTCAGTACATAGGCTGAGCAGCAGAAGAACACCAGCGCCGTACCGCCCAGCGCCAGTGCGATAACATCGCCCATGCCGGCAGACAGGAAGCTATTGAGTATCGGGCCGAGGATGTAGCCCAGAAAACCGGTAAAGGCGAAAGCAGCCAGAATGCCACTCGGTTTGTTGGCAAGGCGGTAGGTCAGGAACATCAACCCGTACATGCCAACCAGCGTGAGAACCAGGCCCGGAGAAGGCAGCATAAGTACCGTGCTTGCTGTCGCCGTGATAGCAGAAAACGCCAGCGTCAGACCCAGTAGAAAATAGGTATTGCGTAGCACCTTGTTGGTGCTCAGCAGCGATGTGCGGTCGTGCGAAGAGGTAATGATGCGATCCATTAGTCACTCTCTTAAGTAAAAGGACAGGTGAAATCAATTTTTGAGCATAATAAGGGGCGTGCAGACGGGGAAGGGGGTTTACCCATCTTTACGCTGTAAACCACAGGGTTACGGTATGTGGTGGGGCTAGCTGTTACAGCGCGCGATGCGGTTTATATTTTCCCCCTCTTCCTTTCTTTTTGCGTCATGCGGCCCCTGTTAGTGATGAAAGCCTGTACAAACTGGCGTTATTTCAGGCAAATGAAGCGAGTTTGCTGCTTTTTCAGGCGATTGAATTAATTCATGCTTTACAGGAGGCAACGGGATGTTTATAGTTCGCGGCATTGGAAGTGTGGCCGAGCGGTTGAAGGCACCGGTCTTGAAAACCGGCGAGGGGAAACCCTCCCAGAGTTCGAATCTCTGCGCTTCCGCCATATGCCAGGCCCCAGCTGATAACGTCAGCTGGGGCTTTTTTAATGGGCGCTTCTTCGCTCACAGGTCTTGAGCGTTTCCTTTGTTATCTTCGCTTGTGCATCCAACAATCCGTTTGGGCTCAAGCCGTATGTTATTCTCTCTTCAGTTAAACCCCAGTGTTTTTCTTATACCTATTGATTCTCAACTCATATCCCACATTACTGGCACAGTCCTGGTAGTGACAGCATCCGGCGCCGCGCGTCTGGAAGACGTGGCATCCTCGTACTCAGTAGCATTTATGGTCAGTCTTCGCCCTGGTTGTGTCATTTGCATATGAGGTTGTTTTGTTACAGGCATGCAGTTTTTTCTGGGTGGTGTCAGGTTATGTCATGCGCCTTTCTTTCTACGCCTTGAATTCTTTGGCATAACCCGTCTCTGTCAGTAAGGCATTCAGGTTTGTCGGGGCTTCCCTGGTTTTGAATGCCGTGCGGATTAACGTTCCCGAATAGATTGCGACACATTGATTCTGCTTATCAT
>JALAGK010000017.1 GCA_022712475.1 Enterobacteriaceae bacterium | reverse complement strand
TCTACGGACTTTCCTTTCTTGCGGCAAACGCCCGCCGTCTCGGGCGTGCGCAATATTCTACACGACAGTGATTATGTCGGATACTCACTAAAATGGGCGATATGTCTGACGGGCAGAGCGGTGCTGCTGGCATTGCGTTACAATAGCCGCAGTTTGTTCAGGGGGCCGTATGGCATTAAAAGCGACTATCTATAAAGCGACGGTTAACGTTGCCGATCTTGACCGTAACCGTTTCCTTGACACCAGCCTGACGCTGGCCTGTCACCCTTCCGAGACCACGCAGCGTATGATGTTGCGCCTGCTAGCATGGATAGCTTGTGCTGATGAGCGCCTGACGTTTACCCGCGGTCTGAGCGCTGACGACGAGCCGGAAATCTGGCTGCGTAACGATCATATGGGGATTGATTTGTGGGTAGAACTTGGTCTGCCGGATGAGCGACGTCTGAAAAAAGCCTGTAGCCAGTCTGCTCAGGTGGTGTTGTTTACCTATAATAACCGGGCGGCGCAGGTCTGGTGGCAGCAAAACCAGGCGGCACTCTCTAAGTTTGCCAATCTGACTATCTGGAACCTGGATGATGAACAGTTGTCACAGTTAAGTGCACTGGCTGACAGAACCATGACGCTACAGGCCACGATACAGGACGGTATTATATGGCTGTCAGATGCGCAACATCATGTTGAGCTGCGCCTGTCGGCCTGGCAGGGTGCATGATTGTTATCTCGCGAAACGTAACCATTGGCGATGAGGAAGTCACGCTCAGTGCAATTCGTGCGCAGGGCGCAGGCGGGCAGCACGTGAATAAAACATCGACGGCTATTCATCTGCGTTTTGATATTCGCGCCTCAAGTTTGCCGGAGGAATGGAAAGCGCGCTTGCTGGTGGCGAGTCACCATCTCATCACGCCGGATGGCGTGGTTGTAATCAAGGCGCAGGAATACCGCAGCCAGGAGATGAACCGCGAAGCTGCACTGGCGCGTCTGGTGACGCTGGTTCGTGAGTTGACCACCGTTGCCAAAAGCCGTAGAGCAACGCGTCCAACGCGTGCATCGAAAGAGCGCCGGTTGAATGCAAAAGCACAAAAGTCTGTCACCAAAGCATTACGTGGCAAGGTGCGTGATTAATACCCGTTTTCTTTTTATCTGCAAGGAACGACGTGTGAAGAAATATCTTTTATCCCTGGCGGCGGCAGTCGCGTTATTTTCGCTTTTTGGCTGCAATCATCGTTCTGAAGCGCCTGAGAACCTGGTCCAGTTAAAACCGATGCAGCAGAGTTATCGCGGGGTTATACCGTGCGCGGATTGTGAAGGTATTGAGATATCGTTGTTCCTTGATAAAGACGGCAGTTGGGTGCGTACCCAGCGTTATCTTGGCGGTAAAGGGGTAGGAAGCTACAGTGACTATGGTACGTGGGAGCGTACCGCAGAGAAACTGATGCTTAAGGACAGTAAAGGAAAGAAAACCTGGTTCCAGCCTCATGATGACGCGCTGGAAATGTTGGATATGAACGCAAATCCTGTCGACTCACCGTTTAACTACACGCTCAAGGCGGTTGAGGCACCGCTTCCCACGGTGCCAATGGCGATGAAAGGGATGTATCGCTACATGGCGGATACCGCAACGTTCAAAGATTGTGCGACAGGGCGAACTTTCCTGATGGACAGCAATGCTCAGCTGGAGCGTGGTTTTGCGGGCTCACCTGAACCTGTACTGGTGGAACTGAAGGCGCATTTTATTTACGACGAGAACCCGGACACCGGGGCGCAGTTCAAAGCGCTGAAGGCTGATGGCGACGGGCGCTTCCGACCAGGACAAAATTGCGACAACTGATTCCAGCAGGCGGCCCGAGGGCCGCCTTTTTAATGACCAAGCATCGCGAATCTTTTCGCCTTCAGGTAGATGCCCTGCTTTAAATGGCCGATATATTCCAGCGGCTGCTCCGGTGCGAGTGTTGCCACATCACCTGTACGCATATGCATCAAATCTGACGGGCTGACCCAGCCTGACTCGGCAAGCGTGAGCGGTCGCCCGGCGGCAGCATAGGCAGCAGTGACAAATTCCGAGCAGAAATAGCTGTCGCGTGTGCGACCATCCGGCGTGCTGAGTTGGGCGCTGGCAAGACCTTCAACGCATTGACGGCGAAAATCTCGCGAGAAAGGATTAAGTGAACACAGTTGCTTTGTCAACATAAACGGCACCATCTCGACAATACCGCTGTAGTTATAGCGGCTACCGTTTTTATCGTGAGCGAACTGGGCGATAGATTGCCCCTGTTGTGCGCTTAGGTCTGCCACGCGTAGAGCAAACAGCTTATCGCTGTGTGCCATTGCTTCATCCAGCGTCACAATTTGTACGCCGTCGCCCACGGCTTCTGCTACCTGCCCATCGCCAATATACAATGCAACATGACTGACAGAAGAGGTACTGAACAGACGAATACCTAACGATGTCAGGCCAAGCGAAGAGGAGAACAGCAGGTCGCCAGGAAGCAGGTGCCCGGCGTTGATATCACGCAACGTTTTGCCCGGCGCCGAGCTTTGCTGTTGCAGATTAAACGACAGACGTTGGGTTTCAGGGGAAGGGCCGATATCCATTGTGCAGCCTGTCAGCAGTGCCAGGCACAACAGGACAAGTCTTATCACGACATGACACTCCTTTGTCACAGATAAAAAAACGCCCCGCTGAACGCGAGGCGCTGTAACGACTTAGCCTTTGATCCGGGATACCAGGTAATTCACGATATCACCCGTTTTAATCATCTGCTTTTCGCCTTCGCGGCGATATTTGTATTCAATATCGTCGTTGTCGAGGTTGCGGTCACCCAGCACAATGGTGTGCGGGATACCAATCAACTCCATATCCGCAAACATCACGCCAGGGCGTTCTTTACGGTCATCCAGCAGTACGTCAATGCCGTGCGCGCGCAGTTCACTGTACAGCTGCTCGGCGAGGTCTTTCACACGGAAAGATTTGTGCATATTCATCGGCAGAATGGCAACCTGGAACGGTGCAATAGCGTCTGGCCAGATAATCCCGCGATCGTCATGATGCTGTTCAATAGCAGCAGCCACGACACGAGTCACGCCAATACCATAGCAGCCCATGGTCAGGGTGACGTTGCGTCCATCTTCACCCTGCACGGATGCTTTCATCGCTTCGGAGTATTTGGTGCCAAGCTGGAAGATGTGGCCCACTTCAATACCACGGCGAATCATCAGCGTACCTTTACCGTCTGGGCTGGCATCACCCACCACGACGTTACGGATATCGGCAACCTGCGGCAGCGCAACATCGCGTTCCCAGTTAATGCCGAAGTAGTGCTTACCATCAATGTTGGCACCGGCACCGAAGTCGCTCATCACGGCGACACTGCGGTCAATCACCACCGGCAGCGGCAGGTTTACCGGGCCCAGTGAGCCAGGACCGGCATTCACGCCAGCACGGTTTTCGGCTTCGGTTGCAAACGTCAGCGGGCTGGCAACGTGCTCAAGCTTCTCTGCCTTCACTTCATTCAGCTCATGGTCGCCACGCACCAACAACGCAACCAATGGGAATTCACAGCCTTCTTCGGCTTTAACCAGCAGTGTTTTCACCGTTTTTTCAATCGGCAGATTGTG
>JALAGK010000142.1 GCA_022712475.1 Enterobacteriaceae bacterium | reverse complement strand
TTTCCCATACGTTGGGCCAGTTCCGCCAGACGATTGGAATTGGATGAGTTTTTCGACCCCACCACCAGCACAACATCTGCCTGTGCCGCCAGCGCTCTCACGGCTTCCTGCCGGTTCGTGGTGGCGTAGCAGATATCGTCTTTGCGTGGCCCAACGATGTCCGGAAAACGCTTACGCAGCGCATCAATCACGTCAGAGGTATCGTCAACAGACAGTGTGGTCTGGGTCATAAAAGAGAGCTTTTTCTCGTCCTTGACGCTTAACTTCCACACATCTTCCGGCGATTCCACCAGGTACATGCCGCCTTTTGGGTTGCTGTACTGGCCCATTGTCCCTGCCTCTTCCGGGTGCCCGGCGTGGCCGATGAGAATCGACTCTTCACCACGGCGGCTGGCGCGCGCCACTTCCATATGCACCTTGGTCACCAGAGGACATGTGGCATCAAAAATGGTCAGATCACGGCTTTTCGCTTCGTTACGCACCGCCTGAGACACACCGTGTGCGGAAAAGATCAGGATGGTGCCGTCCGGCACTTCGCTGATTTCTTCAATGAAAATAGCGCCGCGCTCACGCAGGCTGTCAACAACGTAACGGTTGTGCACTACTTCATGGCGGACATAAATGGGCGCGCCGTAAATTTTCAGCGCGTTTTCCACGATGCTGATCGCCCTGTCGACCCCCGCGCAAAAGCCGCGAGGGTTTGCCAGCAGAATCTGCATTTAAGCCTCCAGTACCGGATTAATGTCCAGTACCTCAATATCAAAATGGATGGTTTGCCCGGCGAGCGGATGGTTGAAATCCACGGTAATGGAATCCCCGTTGACCTCGCGTATCACACCTGGCATTTCGCTGCCGTCCATTGCGGTAAAAAGCATAATCGTACCCGGCTCCGGTTCACCGGCATCGATGAACTCGCGACGGGAGAAATACTGGATAAGGTCCGGGCTAATGGTGCCGAAGGCATCTTCAGGCAGTAACGTGAAGTCCGTCTTCGCCCCCTCTTTGAGGCCAAGCAGATGCTGCTCCAGCCCTTCAGAAAGGCTCCCATCTCCCAGGCGAAACAGCGCAGGCTTACCGCCCGCGCGTGTTGACTCGGCCACGGAGCCATCTTCCAGCTTGAGCGTAAAGTGCACCAGCACCGTACTGTCGCTTTGTACTGAATCAGACATCAGCTTTCCTTTGGCTTAGCCGATTTGCCAGACGGAATAAAACTTTCCAGCACAATCAGCGCGGCACCAATACAGATACCCATATCGGCAATGTTAAAGGTGGCGAAATGCCAGTCGCCGACGTAGAAATCAATCATGTCGACCACAAAACCGTGCACCATCCTGTCAAACAAATTGCCGAGCGCGCCGCCAATGATTAGCGCATAGGCAATATTGTTGAGCTTCTGACTGGCGCTTGAGCGGTACATCAGCACCACCAGCACCACGGCAATCCCCACCGCAATACCGGCGAAGAACCAGCGCTGCCAGCCGCCTTTGTCCGCCAGGAAGCTAAACGCCGCCCCTGGGTTATGCGCATAGTGCAGATTCAAAAATGGAATCAACGCCCGGGTTTCATACAGTTGGAAGTTATCCATAATCCACTGTTTAACACCCAGATCCACCACCAGAACCAGAAGCGCCAGCCATAGCCAGCGCAGTCCGGTAGAAAGTATTGGTTTACTCATCAGGCAAACTTACGTTTTTCGCCATCACCGGCGACGTTGCTGACACAGCGACCGCAGAGCTCTGCGTGTTCCGCCACCTGACCGACATCGGTGGTGTAATGCCAGCAACGCGGGCATTTCTCACCTTCGGCTTTATGCAGCGCGACCTTCAACCCTTTGAGCAGTTCGCTCTGCTGGGCATCGGCACTTGCCTGCGCATAATCACCGACGCTCGCGCCCGAGGTCAACAGGACAAATCGCAGTTCATCGCCCAGTGCGGTGAGCTTCGCGGCAAGCTCCGGCTCGGCATAGAGCGTTACCGCTGCTTCCAGCGATCCGCCCACGCGCTTATCGGCACGCGCCTGCTCAATGACCTTGTTCACTTCACCGCGTACTTTGAGAAGCTCAGTCCAGTAAGCGTCATTCATGGCTTCGTTATCTGCAAGACCAGACAGGCCTTCATACCACTCGCCAGTAAACACATATTTCTCACGCTCGCCCGGCAGGTAGCCCCAGACCTCATCTGCGGTGAAAGACAGAATTGGCGCCATCCAGCGTACCAGCGCTTCACAGATGTGGTACAGCGCGGTCTGGCAGCTGCGGCGCGCCCGGCTTTCCGCCTTCGCGGTGTACTGGCGGTCTTTAATAATGTCGAGGTAGAACGAGCCCATTTCGACTGAGCAGAAACGCATCAGGCGCTGCACCACTTCGTGGAAATCGTAATCCTCATAGGCTTTCAGGATGTCTGCCTGCGCGGCTTTCGCACAGCCCACCGCCCAGCGGTCCAGCACCACCATCTCTTCTGGTTTGACCATGTCTTTTACAGGATCAAAGCCATTCAGGTTAGCCAGCAGGAAACGTGCGGTGTTACGAATACGGCGATAAGCGTCAGCGGCACGCTTAAGGATCTCATCAGAGACCGCCATTTCGCCGGTATAGTCGGTAGACGCCACCCACAGGCGCAGAATGTCTGCACCCAGCTTGTTCATCACGTCCTGCGGGCTAACGGTATTACCGATAGACTTGGACATTTTGCGGCCCTGACCGTCCACGGTGAAGCCGTGGGTCAGTACCTGGCGATACGGCGCTTTACCTTTCATCGCCGTTGAAATCATCAGCGAGGACATAAACCAGCCGCGATGCTGGTCAGAGCCTTCGAGATACATGTCGGCAGCGTGACCGGCAAACTCAGGACGTACATCCACCACGGAAGCATGGGTTGAACCGGAGTCAAACCATACGTCCAGGGTATCCATGACTTTGACATAGTTATCCGCATCGTCACCCATGATGTCGCGCGCATCAAGATCCCACCATGCCTGGATGCCCGCCTCTTCAACACGCTTAGCGACGGCTTCCATCAGCTCCAGCGTGCGCGGGTGCAGCTCTTCGGTGTCTTTATGTACAAACAGCGACATCGGTACACCCCAGGTGCGCTGGCGAGAGATACACCAGTCCGGGCGGTTAGCGACCATGGACTCAATACGCGCCTGGCCCCAGTCAGGGATCCACTGCACGCCTTTGATTTCCTGGAGCGACTGCGCACGCAGGCCTTTTTGATCCATGCTCACAAACCACTGCGGCGTAGCGCGGAAGATAATTGGCGTTTTGTGACGCCAGCAGCATGGGTAACTGTGCAGCAGTTTTTCTACGTGCAGCAGCGCGCCTTTCTCGCGCAGCAGTTCAACGACGATGTCGTTAGCTTTAAAGACATTCACGCCATCCAGCATCGGGTAAGTTCCCGGCAGATAGCAACCATCCGGGCCAACCGGGTTAGCGGTTTCCAGACCATATTTCTGGCCAATAACGTAGTCGTCCGGGCCGTGGCCAGGGGCAGTGTGTACCGCACCAGTACCGGCGTCGAGGGTGACATGCTCGCCGAGAATAGCCGGTACGTCAAAGTCGAGGAACGGGTGTTTAAAGCGCATCAGTTCGAGTTCTGCGCCTTTCGCGGTGCCGAGAATCTGCCAGTTGTCGATCCCAGCGCGCTTCATCACGCTTTCTACCAGGTCTTTGGCGAGGATAAGCGCCTGACCGTCAACCTGCACCAGCGCATACTCAAATTCAGGATGCAGTGAAATGGCACGGTTGGCAGGCAATGTCCACGGAGTAGTGGTCCAGATGACCAACGACACCGGGCCTTTTACATTGGCTGCACCAAACTTCGCGCTTACCGCGTTGGCATCAACCGCGTGGAAGGCCACGTCGATAGACGGGGAGGTTTTGTCGTAGTATTCCACTTCCGCTTCAGCCAGCGCCGAGCGGCAGTCCACGCACCAGTGCACCGGTTTGGCCCCTTTGAGCAGATGGCCGTTACCAATGATTTTACCCAGTGCGCGAATGATATTGGCTTCGGTTTTGAAGTCCATCGTCAGGTAAGGATGGTCCCAGTCACCGAGCACGCCCAGACGGATAAAGTCTTTACGCTGGCCGTCAACCTGCTCAGCGGCGTATTTGCGGCATGCTTCACGGAACTCTGCAGCAGACACCTTCTCACCCGGTTTGCCAATCAGGCCTTCAACCTTCAGCTCAATCGGCAGGCCGTGGCAGTCCCAGCCTGGCACGTACGGGGAGTCGAAACCGGAAAGCCCTTTGGACTTCACGATAATGTCTTTCAGAATCTTGTTAACCGAGTGACCAATATGAATGCTGCCGTTCGCATAGGGAGGGCCATCGTGAAGAATGAAGGTTTTTTTACCTTTCTTCGCGTTACGGATGACGTTGTAAAGATTGTCGTCGGTCCAGCGCGCCAGCATGCCCGGTTCGCGCTTAGCGAGGTCGCCGCGCATCGGGAACCCTGTTTCCGGCAAATTCAGGGTGGATTTATAATCACTCATCAGATTCTCGGTTCCGTATTTCGGTTTGGTTAAAGCATCGATTGCAGGTTCGCGGCTGTAGATTCACGGCGGGTGCGAACATTCATTCCGTTGTGTTGAGCCCAAAAAAAGTACGGGCTGTGATTTCGTCTCGCGCGATTTGCGCTTTCAGTTCGTCCAGCGAGGCAAAGCGCTGTTCGTCGCGTATTTTTTTGCGCAGTATGACATCGATATGGCGACCATACAGGTCCATTGCAACATCCAGCAGGTGAACTTCCAGCTGCTGACGCAGTCCGGCGACCGTCGGGCGCGTGCCAATATTGGCCACCCCCGGCAGGACTTTATCGCCCAGACCATGCACTTCCACGGCATACACGCCTTTCACCGGTGAAACCTGGCGGCGCAGCGGCAGATTAGCGGTTGGGAAGCCGATAGTGCGCCCCAGCTTGTCGCCGTGCACGACACGCCCGCTAATGGTAAACGGGTGGCCCAACAGGCTTTCGGCAAGCACGAGGTTATCTTCGGCCAGCGCCTGGCGCACAGCAGTGCTACTGATACGCACGCCGCCTTCGCAGAAGGTATCCGTGCTGACCACGTTAAAGCCGTATTCCTCGCCCGCCTTCTGTAATAACAAGAAATCCCCCTGGCGACCAGCGCCAAAGCGGAAATCATCCCCCACGGCCAGATACTGCACGCCAAGGCGCTTAACCAGCAGGTCGCTGACAAAGTTCTGTGCCGTCAGAGCAGCAAAGCGACGGTCAAAGCGCACGCACAGCACGGCATCAATGCCGCACTCAGCCAGATAACGCAACTTTTCACGCAGGCGCGTCAGGCGCGCAGGCGCGCGCTCAGCGGCAAAAAGTTCCAGCGGCTGCGGTTCAAAAATCATTACCATCACCGGCAGATGACGACTGCGCCCTTCAGCTACCAGAGACTCAAGTAAAGCCTGGTGCCCGCGGTGCACGCCGTCAAAATTACCTATGGTCAACACACAGCCGTGGTGCTCGGCCTTGAGATTATGTATGCCGCGTATCAGCTTCATGACAGGCTCAGAACAGTGGAAATCGGCGGATTATACCTTGTACAGCCGGTAAAATTAACCAACGAATGGCCCGTTTAGCATAAAGCTGCAATGATTTCATCATTATGTTTCTCCCCGC
>JALAGK010000141.1 GCA_022712475.1 Enterobacteriaceae bacterium | reverse complement strand
TCTACCCCCCCCAAAAAGACGTGTTTAACGCGTTTCGCTACACGGAGCTTGGTGATGTGAAAGTGGTTATCCTGGGGCAGGACCCTTATCACGGTCCAGGTCAGGCGCACGGCCTTTCTTTCTCCGTCCTGCCTGGAATTGCGCCACCACCGTCACTGCTGAATATGTATAAAGAGCTTGAGAGCAGCGTGCCGGGCTTCACTCGCCCAAATCACGGCTATCTCGAAAACTGGGCGCGTCAGGGCGTAATGCTGCTTAATACCGTACTGACTGTAGAAGCCGGGCGGGCGCATTCCCACGCCAGCCTTGGCTGGGAAACGTTTACCGATAAAGTTATAGAGATTATCAACCAGTACTGTGAAGGCGTGGTGTTCCTGTTGTGGGGCGCACATGCTCAGAAAAAAGGGCGCATTATTGACCGCCAGCGACACTGCGTATTGCAGGCACCGCATCCGTCTCCACTCTCAGCACATCGTGGCTTCTTTGGTTGCGGCCATTTTATAAAAACCAATGAATACTTGCTTGCACGCAGTGAAGCCCCTATAGACTGGCAGCCAAAATTGCCCGAGGAAATGGCATAAAAAAGCCGCCTTGAGGCGGCTTTTTCGTTTTTGGTCTTTACGCTTTCATAGCATTCTGTCGCCACCACTCGCCCAGCAGCACACCGGTTGCCACAGAAACGTTGAGACTCTCAACATTACCGGTACCATCGATGGAAATACGTAGGTCCGCATCGGCAAAGGTCGCATCACTGATACCATCCTGCTCCTGGCCCAGAACCAGCACCATTTTTGCCGGAAGCTCAGCCTGAAATAGCGGCGTTCCACGGTGGCTGGATGTGGTCACAATGCTGTAGCCCGCATCACGGAACTGCTTAAGCGCCTCGCCAAAACTCTCACCAGTAACAGCCTGTACATGCTCTGCTCCACCGGCGGCGGTACGCACCGCTGCACCCGACTCCAGCAAACCTGCATCCTGCACCAGCAAACCTTTCACACCAAAGTGTGCACAGCTGCGCATAATACCGCCCAGGTTGTGGGGGTTGCCGATATCTTCCAGCGCCAGCACACAGTCCTGCTCCAGATCTTTTTCAATCCACTGAGTAACAGTAGTACCGTTACGCTTTTTAATCAGGAAGCAAACGCCGCCGTGGTGTTCCGTACCAGAAGCTTTGGTGAGCTCCGCGTCGTCCACCACGTGATAGGCTTTACGGTTTGCCGCCATCCAGCGCAAGGCTTCTTTAAAACGCGGGGTCACGCTCTGGATAAACCAGGCGCGAACAATAGAGTCCGGACGATGTTCAAACAGCGCCTGGCAGGCGTTTTCACCGTAAACGCGCGTCTCTTCCGCACGCTGGCGACGCAGCACTTCCGGATCAATATAACTTTTACCGCTGATGCCGCCGTGGTCTGGCGCGCTGTCAGCCTCATTGCCCGGGGCACGCGATACGGTGCGCCAGGGTGAGGCATCGCGGCGTGGACCGCGGTCTGCATGTTTGTCTTCGCGCGGGGCGCGGCGCTTGTCACCACCAGCCTTCGGCTTACCGCCGCCTTTACCGGTGCGCGGGTTGCGGGAACGCTGTTCGTCGTCGTCACCACCGCGGACATACATCACTTTGACTTTGCCGCTTTTACCCTTGAATTCGTCGCTCATCTTTTGTCTCCACCTGCTCTGCGCGAAGCGCGCAGATTACCCGATGTTTGTACGCTTATCCATTAACTTTCACGGATACCCGGCCCCAACAATAATTTAGGGCAAAACTATTACACTCATCGAATAAACCAGATTGCCGGGTACAGCTGACCGGTCAATAATAAGTAACATTATTTAAACAATTCACCCACAAAGCCAACATTACGTATTCCCTGAGGTTTTCTATGAATACAGTCTGCGCTGCCTGCCAGGCAATCAATCGCATTCCCGATGACCGCATCAATGACGCTGCAAAATGCGGGCGTTGTGGCCATGAACTTTTTGATGGCGAAGTGGTTAACGCCACCAGCGAAACGCTTGATTCATTATTAAAGGATGACCTGCCAGTTGTGGTTGATTTCTGGGCGCCATGGTGCGGGCCGTGCGTTAATTTTGCCCCCATTTTTGAAGATGTGGCACAGGAGCGCAGCGGTAAAATTCGCTTTGTGAAGGTCAACACCGAAGCCGAACCTGAGTTGAGTGCCCGTTTTCGCATTCGTAGCATTCCAACCATTATGATTTTTAAGCATGGACAGGTAGTCGATATGCTTAATGGTGCAATGCCTAAAGCCCCGTTTGACGGCTGGCTCAACGAAAATCTGTGATGTCTGAGGGGCCTTGTGCCCCCTATCCTCCTCTGCGAGAATGGTCATTTTGACACAGATACTGTGATGACTGACAACGCCGTTCTTCGCCTGCGCGCCGAGCGCCTGGCGCGCTCCACGCGTCCTTTTATTGCCCGAGGCAACCGCATTCGCCGCTGTCAGCGTTGTCTGCTGGCACTTAAACATTGCCTGTGCGCAACGCTTAAGCCACAAACGGCACGTAGCCGTTTTTGTCTGATGATGTATGACACTGAGCCAATGAAACCCAGCAACACCGGGCGGTTGATTGCAGATATCTTGCCTGACACGCTGGCCTTCGGCTGGTCGCGCACAGAGGCGCCCACAGAACTGCTTGCTCTGCTGGAAAGCGAAGTCTATCAACCTCTGGTCGTCTTCCCGGCATCATATGCTTTAGCCGATCGCCGCGTTCTCAACAAACCTGATAACAATAGTAAACCACCGTTATTTATTATGCTCGACGGCACCTGGTCTGAAGCGCGCAAGATGTTTCGCAAAAGTCCGTGGCTGGACCGCTTCCCGGTGATTTCTATTAACCTGGAACATCTCTCTGCCTACCGCCTGCGTGAAGCGCATGCAAGCGATCAATACTGTACCGCTGAAGTTGCCACTGCGCTGCTGGGCCTTGCCGGTGACGACGTTGCAGCACAAGGGCTTAATGCTCACTTCACGCTTTTTCGCGAGCGCTACCTGGCAGGAAAACCTCATCATCCGTGCAACATCACAGCACAAGCGGTGGAAAGCGTTTAAAATCAGGTAACAAACGTCCTGAAGGAGAGCGTCATGAGCCAACGCGGGTTAGAAGCCTTATTGCGCCCGAAATCCATCGCCGTGCTGGGGGCCTCAATGAAGACCAACCGGGCGGGCTATTTGATGATGCGCAACCTATTGGCCGGTGGTTTTTCCGGCCCGGTTATGCCCGTAACACCCGCATATAAAGCTGTGTGTGGCGTACTGGCCTGGCCAAGCGTTGATGCGCTGCCGTTTGCTCCTGACCTCGCAATACTTTGCACTAACGCCCGCCGTAATCCCGAACTTCTTGAAGCACTGGGCCAAAAAGGTTGTAAGGCCTGCATTATTCTCTCTTCCCCACCGGAACAGAACGAGGTTCTGATGGCCTGCGCCGCCCGTTGGCAAATTCGCATCCTCGGCCCCAATAGTCTCGGCCTGTTAGGCCCCTGGCAGGGACTTAACGCCAGCTTCTCGCCAGTACCGATTCAAAAAGGCCGCCTCGCCTTCATTTCTCAGTCCGCTGCCGTCTCAAATACGATTCTCGACTGGGCACAACAGCGCCAGGTGGGATTTTCATGGTTTATCGCACTTGGCGATAGCCAGGACGTTGATGTTGACGAGCTGCTTGATTTCCTTGCCCGTGACAGCAAAACCAGCGCTATTCTGCTTTATCTTGAACAACTCAGTGACGCACGGCGTTTTGTCTCTGCGGCACGCAGTGCATCACGCAACAAACCCATTCTGGTGATAAAAAGCGGAAGAAGTGCCCGTGCGCAAACGCTGTTGAAAACGCGCCCTGGCCTTGATGCTGCCTGGGATGCCGCCATTCAGCGCGCAGGGCTACTGCGTGTGCAGGATACGCACGAGCTCTTTTCTGCCGTAGAAACCCTAAGCCATATGCGTCCGCTACGGGGCGAAAGATTGACCATCATCAGCAATGGTGCCGCACCAGCGGCACTTGCACTCGATGAGCTGGAGTCCAGAAATGGCAAGCTGGCACAACTTGATGACGACACGCTGGATAAACTCAAAACAAAACTCGCCCACAGTGTCGAAGCAGCTAACCCACTTGATTTGCGTGACGATGCAACAACAGAACATTATCTTCAGGCACTGGAAATCCTGCTCGACTCTACCCAGCAGGACGCCATTATGCTCATTCATGCGCCCAGTGCGTCAGCCCCTGCCAGCGAATGTGCGCGGCAAATCATTGAGCTGGTGAAACGCCACCCGCGCGGTAAATACGTCACACTGCTGACGAACTGGTGTGGGGAGCACTCATCGCAGGAGGCACGTAAGCTATTTAGTGAAGCAGGTATTCCGACCTACCGTACACCAGAAGGTACTGTAACAGCCTTTATGCACATGGTGGAGTATCACCGTAATCAGAAGCAACTGCGCGAAACGCCCACACTTCCGTTACATCTGGCCGCAAATACACAGCAGGCTCACAACCTGATTAAACAAGCGCTACAAAATGGGCCGACAACACTTGATACCCACGAAGTGCAGCCTATATTGCAGGCATATGGTCTAATGACGCTACCTACCTGGATTGCAGGAGATAGTGCTGAGGCCGTTCACATTGCCGAACAAATCGGTTATCCGGTTGCGTTGAAATTACGCTCGCCAGATATTCCCCACAAATCCGAAGTCCAGGGCGTCATGCTTTATCTGCGCACAGCAGAAGAAGTACAGCAGGCAGCTAACGCCATACTCGATCGCGTCAAACTCACCTGGCCCCAGGCGCGTATTTACGGGCTGTTAGTACAAAGTATGGCTAACCGGGCAGGTGCACAGGAACTCCGGGTAGTCGTGGAGCACGACCCGGTGTTCGGGCCACTGATTATGTTGGGCGAAGGGGGGGTTGCCTGGCGCGCAGACGAACAGGCAGCAGTTGCCTTGCCGCCACTCAACATGAACCTGGCGCGCTACCTGGTGATTCAGGCCATCAAGCAGCATAAAATTCGCGGGCGCAGCGCGTTGCGTTCGCTGGATATCGCGGGGCTGAGCGAACTGCTGGTGCAGGTCTCCAATCTGGTGGTGGACTGCCCACAGATCAAACGACTGGATATCCACCCGCTGCTCGTCTCCGGTAATGAGTTCACCCTGCTAGATGTGACGCTGGAACTTGAGGATTTCCCCGGAGATAGCGAAACCCGACTTGCCATTCGTCCTTATCCTCAACACCTTGAAGAACAAGTGATGATGAAAAACGGAGAACGCTGTCTGTTCCGTCCAATTCTTCCCGAAGACGAACCCCAGCTACAGCGTTTTATTGGCAGGGTAACGAAAGAAGATCTTTATTATCGCTATTTCAGTGAGATCAACGAATTTACCCATGATGACTTAGCGAATATGACGCAGATCGACTACGATCGGGAAATGGCTTTTGTCGCGGTAAGGCGCGAAGATGGCGACGACGAAATTATCGGCGTAACGCGTGCAATTTCCGATCCGGATAATGTCGATGCCGAGTTTGCTGTACTGGTACGCTCTGATCTGAAAGGATTAGGGCTTGGGCGTAAGTTAATGGAAAAACTCATTACCTATACCCGTCAGCACGGCTTGCAGCGGCTTAACGGCATTACCATGCCACATAATCAGGGTATGATCGCGCTGGCGCGCAAACTGGGCTTCAATGTCGATATTGAGCTTGAAGATGGGATAGTCAGCCTGACGCTACAGCTGGCGCAGGAAAGCCCCTCTGTGTAAGTTACTGGAAATGTTACCGACATTGCCTGGCAGTAATGGTATTATTGTCAGCTTCTGTCGTTGTCATGGAACAGAAGGCCATCTAATGAATAGAGAAGATAAGCACTGTGATGTTGTCAAAATTTAAGTGTAACAAGCATCAACAACACCTTGCCCAGCTACCGAAACTTTCTCAGTCAGTTGATGATGTAGAATTCCTTTTTTCTCCCGCCGGCTTCCGGCAAACGCTACTTACGAAAATAGCTGAGGCGACACAGCGTATCTGTATCGTCGCACTCTATCTTGAGCAGGACGATGGTGGCCGAGGCATCCTGAGCGCACTGTATGCGGCTAAACGACAGCGCCCCGAGCTTGATATCAGCGTGCTGGTGGACTGGCATCGTGCCCAACGCGGACGTATTGGCGCCGCAGCATCTGACACCAACGCTGACTGGTATTGCCGCAT
>JALAGK010000016.1 GCA_022712475.1 Enterobacteriaceae bacterium | reverse complement strand
CGATATATCAGGAAGAGACTAACGAGTGCGGCCTTGCTTGCATTGCCATGCTGGCGCAAACCCAGGGTGTGAATGTTTCACTCGAAGCACTACGTGAACTTTTCCCTGCCTCCGCTCACGGCTCTTCGCTTAACGATCTCGGCAACATACTGGCTAAACTAGGCATTTCTACCGCGCCGGTTATTTTTGAACACAGCGAACTCAGTGAAGTCCCTCTGCCCGCCATTCTGCACTATGGGGCCAGCCACTATGTGCTGCTTGCCTATCGTAAGGGCAACCAGGTTTGCGTTATGAACCCGGCCATTGGTGAGCAGTGGCTGCCGTTTGCGTCTCTGAAACGCGAGATCAGCGGCTATGCGCTGATTCTTGATAACGACAGCCCGTACGAGACTGCAGCCGAGCCGCCAGCAGAACTCAAAGAAACGAAAATTCCGCTGCGGGCGATGAGTATGAAAGAGACTCGTGCAGTACGCGGGATCTACTGGTTGATGCTGCTCACGTTCCTGGTGGGGCTGACGCTGTTCCTGATGCCAACGATGGTCAGTAATGCCATCAACCAGGCATTTTCGGACGCCACGCAGAAAGAATTCCCCTATGGCCTGTTCATTCTGGCGTTTGTCGCCTCAACGCTACTGGCGCTGGGCGTCAGGATAATTACCGAGCGCTTTGTAAAACGCTTTGTGTTGGTCAACAGTGGCCTGGGGTTTGCCCGGCTGATGAGCAACTCACTGCGCTTTTTTGAAAAGCGTGCGCCGGGGGAAATTTTCAGCCGTTTTGCCGCCTGGCAAAGTGCGCTGCAGCAAAAAATTGAGCTGGATAACAGCCTGCGTACCGACTGGATCATTGGCGCCATTGCAATGGGCATTATGTTCTGGATCGCGCCCGTGCTGGCGGCCATTTCTGCCGTGTGTGTCACGGTGATGGGGCTTATTAGCGTATGGGCAATTTTTCGCGACAGATGGTACACCCAGCAAATTCAGCTTAAAAGCGCATCGCTTAACGACTTCTTTATGGAAACGTTGCAGGGTGTGTTGACCATCAAAACGGCTGGCCTTGAAAGCCAGCGTAAGGCGCAGTTTGCCTGGTATAGCCGGGATCTGTTTTCCTGCCTGCAAAAGCAAAAAGTTTATCAGCAGGTTAAAGAAGGGCTGTATCAGCTTACCGGTAGCCTGGAAATGGTGGTATTCATGCTGGTCGTGCTGCCAATGGTGCACGGTAAGTTGATTTCGCTCGGTGATTTCTTCGCATACAGCTTCCTGCGCCAGATTTTTAGCTCCTACGTCACGCGCATCTTCTATTCCATTGTACGTAAGTCGCAGTTGCATGTTATCGACACGCGTGCACACAGTCTGTTCCCACAGCAGGAACCAGAAGAGACGCCGGCGCTGTCTGAACAACACAAGGCCGTAGACGTACCGCACCTGCGTTTTGCCAACCTCGGCTTTCACTATGAGCCCTCAAAACCCATCTTACAGAACCTGTCGCTCGATCTGCCGCCGGGTAGCCAGGTTGCCATTGTCGGTGAGTCTGGTGCAGGTAAAAGTACCTTGTTGCGTTTGATGGCGGGACTGTTCTCAACCCAGGAGGGGACGTGTTACGCGGATGACCATCGCGTTGGCCGCAAGCAGCTTGCACCGCTGGTCTGCCTGCAAAGTCAGGAAGACATCCTGTTCAACGCCACCGTGATGCAGAACGTTACGCTCTTTGACCCGAGCTTTGTCGAAAGTAAAAAAAGCCATGTTGAGTCTGTATTGTCCTCACTTGCGCTCGGCCCCGTGATTGCGAGTTTACCCGGCGGTGTGAATGCGCTCATTCGTGAAAGCCACGCGGCGCTGTCTTTAGGTCAGCGTCAGCGCTTACTGCTGGCGCGCGCGCTGTACAGCTCACGTCCGGTGTTGCTGCTTGATGAGCCAACGGCCAATCTGGATGACGAAACGGCGAGTGTGGTAATGACCACGCTTCAGCAGCATTGCCGTGAGACCGGCAAAACGCTGATTGTCGTCACTCATAGCGAGCATATTCTTCCGCTTTTCCCACAGGTATACCGTCTGACCGACGGGCAGCTGCGCCGTGAGAGCCGCAGCATTGTTCCTGAAGCGCCCGTTGAAATGGAGGTAATGGCATGAAGCCGATGAAGCGTAAAACTCGCTGGCTGCTGGTGGCAGCTGGGCTGATTGCATTGGTCGCCGTGAGTGTGACGGCAGTCAGCCAGATGATGTCAACCGATCAGGCTCCGCTGAATGCGCTAACCGTCGACCGTGGTGATATCGAAAAGGTAGTGCTGGCAACGGGTATTGTGAAACCGTCGGTTCAGGTTAACGTCGGTGCCCAGGTGAACGGTCAGTTGCGCAAACTGTATGTGCGCGCTGGTGATAAGGTAACCAAAGGCCAACTGCTGGCGGAGATCGATCCGACATTGCAGGAATCCGACCTGAATGATGCCAAAGCGAAACTTGCCAGCGCCCAGGCGCAGCGCATGTCGGCTAAAGCTACGCTTATCCGCTATAAGCAGGAGCTTGACCGCCAGCGCATGATGGACCGTGACGGTTCTGGCGTGCGCAGCGAGCTGGAACAGGCTCAGGCACAGTACGACACCCAGGTGCAGCAGGTAAAAGTGTACGAAGCGCAGATTGTGCAGTCAGAGATGTCGGTAAAAACGGCGATGGCGAATCTCGGCTACACCCGCATCGTGGCACCGGTTGATGGCGAAGTGCTCGGTATTATCACGCAGGAAGGTCAGACCATCGTCTCCTCACAAAGTGCCCCAACCATCCTGGTGCTGGCTAACCTCGACAAAATGTTGGTACAGACCCGTATCTCTGAAGCCGATGTCGGCAAAATCAAGCCCGGTCAGCCGCTGTGGTTTTACGCTATTGCTAACCCGGAAAAGCGCTATGAGAGCGAGATGGGTTTTGTGCAACCGGCACCGCAGGAGGCGCTGGAAGAGCAGAGTAAATCCTACTCCAACAGTAAAGGCCAGAGCAGCGCGGTGTATTACAACGGCACTTTTGAAGTGTCGAACGTTGAGCGTGAACTGAAAACCTCAATGACGGCGCAGGTCTTTATTCGCGTGGCACAGGTGAAGAATGTGCTACGTGTGCCAGTCGGCGCGTTAGGTCGGGCGATAAGCCCTGATCATTACCAGGTTCTCGTGATGGAAAACGGCAAAGCACAGCCGCGCACGGTACGCATTGGTCTGAATGACCGTCAGTATGCTGAAGTGCTGGAAGGCCTGAAAGACGGCGACAGTGTGGTGCTTCAGCCAACCATCGTGCAGGGGTAAGCGTTATGTCGACTACGCCTCCTATTGTTGTATTACGTAACGTCTGTCGTGAGTTCCAGGCCGGAGATCAGGCTATTCGGGTGCTCAATGACATCACGTTGACGATTCAACAGGGTGAAATGGTGGCGATCATGGGCGCTTCCGGCTCTGGCAAGTCAACGCTGATGAACATCATCGGTTGTCTGGACAGGCCGAGTTCGGGCGAGGTTGTGATTAATGGCGACCCTGTTCAGGACGCCGACAACGTGCAGCTCGCCGAGCTGCGCAGCCGCTATCTGGGTTTTATTTTCCAGCGCTACCACCTGATGCCGTATTTAACGGCAGAAGAAAACATTGCCATTCCGGCGTTGTATACCGCAATGCCAGAAGAAGAGCGCCGCAGCCGTACGGCTGCACTCGCCAGCAAACTCGGGCTTGATAGCCGCTTACATCATCGCCCGGCCCAGCTTTCCGGCGGGCAGCAGCAGCGCGTCAGCGTGTGCCGCGCGTTGATTAATGGCGCGCGCGTCATTCTGGCCGACGAACCGACCGGCGCGCTTGATAGCACCAGTGGTAAAGCGCTGATGGATGTGTTGCACCAGCTACATGCCGATGGGCACACCGTCATCATCGTCACCCATGACCGCAATGTGGCCGAGCAGGCGCAGCGCATTATTGAAATTAGCGACGGGCGCATTATTGCTGACGAGCTTAATCCGGCACGGGAGTCGCAACGTGAAGTACAGCCGCTTGCGGCGGTAAAAGATAATGGCCGTGCCTCGCTATGGCGCAGCCTGCATGAATCGCTGCGCATGGCCTGGCGTTCGCTGGTGGGCCATCGGATGCGCGCATTTCTCTCAATGCTTGGTATCATTATCGGCATTTCGTCAGTCGTGTCGTCAATGGCTGTGGGCGAGGGTGCGCGTCAGGCCATCATGAGCGAAATCGGCAAGCTCGGGAGTACCACAATGGAAATCCGCCCCGGTACTGGCTGGGGTAACAAGCGGCAGGACATGGAACGAGCCCTGTCGGTTGACGATATTACCAGCCTGGAAAAGCTACCGTGGGTAGTTGGCGCATCACCAGTGATGTCTATGTCTTCTACGGTGGTACGTCAGGGATTGGATTTCTCCATTATGCTCACCGGCGTTGCGGAAAACTATTTCTCACTCCAGGCCATTCAGTTTGTGAAGGGCTATGGCTTTACCAACCGTGATATCACGACCGGTGAGCCGGTGCTGGTGCTGGATGAAACCAGCTATGAGGCGCTGTTTGCCAAAGGTGAAGATCCTATCGATCACATCGTGCAAATTGGCGGCGCGCCGTGGCGCATTATTGGCGTGGCCAGCAGGCCAGGACCAAAGCTGGTCGGTGGCTTTATCTCTGGCTGGGTGCCGTGGACCTCATTGCAGCAGCGTATTTCCGGCGACAGACCGCTTGAGTCCATTGTGTTGCGCTTTGATGAAAAGCTGAAGCCAAAAGAGGCTATCAGCCGTGTGGATCATCACCTGGTTCGTGAGCATGGGCGTAAGGACTTCTTTGCCCAGAACGATGACAAACTGGCGACTGCGCTACAAAAAACTTCGGACTCTATGTCGCTGTTGATTACTGCCATTGCTGCCATCTCTCTACTGGTGGGCGGCGTAGGTGTGATGAACATCATGCTGGTCTCTGTGACCGAGCGTACCCATGAAATCGGTATTCGCCTGTCAGTGGGTGCCAGGCCTTCAGACATCATGAACCAGTTTCTGATTGAAGCGGTGATGATTTGCGCTCTGGGTGGGTTGATTGGCCTGGTGGGTTCATGGATTGCCGGACAAATCTTTGCGCTGGTCACGAATGAATTTACCCTGGTCTTTACCTGGTTTCCGGTGGTTATCGCGTGTGGCTTCTCCGCACTCATTGGTCTTACTTTTGGCTATTTCCCTGCCCGACGGGCAGCCAGGCTTAACCCGACGGAGGCGCTGGCCCGCGAATGAAACGATATACGCTTCTTTTTACCGCGCTGCTGCTTGCTGGATGTGGCAGCTTTACCCGCAGCGACTACCAGCAGCCGCTGTTATCCATGCCGCAAACCTGGGAACAGAAGGCAAGTCAGGATAAAGCACGTCAGCTGGCTGCCGGAGATAACTGGTGGCAGGGTTTTGACGACCCACGTCTGACGCGAGTGATAAACCAGGTGTTGCAAACGAATAACGATCTTGCTGCCGCGGCGCTGACCCTCAAACAGGCGCGTTTGACCGCCGGGTTGCGTAATACCAACCTGACGCCGGATGTTACGCTGGGGGGAAATGCCAGCAATACCAAAAACATCAGTAACGGCACGTCGCCAACAGAGAGCTATAGCTCTTCTTTGTCGCTTAACTATGAGCTGGACCTGTGGGGCAAACTGGCACGCACGCGTGAGCAGTACGAGTGGTTGGCTAAAGCCAGCGAGCAGGATTACCAGGCGACGGTCCTGTCAACGATTGGCACAACCGCACAGCTTTACTGGAGTATTGCGTTAGCCAACCAGCAAATCAAAAACCTGAAAAAAAGCCAGGAGATTGCCGAGAAGACGCTGGAGCAGGTGGAATCGTGGTATCGGGCTGGTAAGGTAGGTAAGCTGGATGTTTTGCAGGCGCAACAGACGGTTATCAACCGTCAGAACTCAGTGCGCTCACAAATCCAGCAGCGTGAAAAATCACGCAACGCGCTGGCGCTACTGCTCAACCGCCCGGCAGAGCAACATGCGGATGAATCCACTCAGCTGGCAGCGGGCAAACGCGTGCCGATTGCCGCTTATACACCGCTTAATGTGATTTCCCGACGCCCTGATGTGCAGGCCGCGGAGTCTCGTTTGCGCTCAGAGCTGTCCGGTTATGATGTTTCACGCTTGAATTTTTATCCTTCACTCTCGCTCAACGCGGCATTAAACGCAGGTAGTTCAGCCTTTAGCCAGTGGTTCAACGCACCAACGCGTGTGTTGGGCGCAGGCCTGACGGCGCCGTTTATTCAGTGGAATACGGTGCAACTGACTATTGAGAGCGCCGGTGTTCAGGTGCAGCAGGCGGCTGTGTCGTTTCGTAAGACCGTTTATTCTGCGCTTTCAGAAGTGGACGACGCGATGGAACAGCGTCTGAGCGCCGATGAACAGCGGGAAAGATTGCAACAATCGCTGGCGCTCAGCCAGCAGCGCCTGAAGCTGACCGAAAGTCGTTACCGGGCAGGTGCGGTGGACTATCGGACCCTGCTTGATGCTCAGGATAACTTACTGACGCTGGAAAACAGCCTGGCGCAGACGCAATACGATTACCTTTACGCCACGATGCAACTCTGGTTGGCGCAGGGAGGCGGTGAAGTACAACAAAGGACGAACAGCAATGAACAATAATAATGTTAAACGCGTAGTCATTACAGGTTACGGCGCGGTAACCCCGCTGGGCGCAACGGCGCAGGAAAGCTGGCAGTCCATTATGGATGGCAAGCTCGGTTATCGTTATGTGGATTACACAGCAGCTAATATCAATTCTCATTTTTTTGGCTTGATTGATGATGAGCCAAACCTGAAGGGCGTACCTGCGGCTATTCGCCGTCGTCTGCCGCGTTTCGCGCGCCTGACGCTGGGTGCAGCACGCCAGGCGGTAGCGATGGCGTTTGGTGACAGTGAGCCGCAGGAGGTGTACTCACCTCTGGAGTGTGGCGTGATTATGGGCACTGGCTGGGGTGGTATGGATGAAAGCTATAACGGCTCCAAAGACTATTCAGCCAACGGTATTTCTTCACCGTTTAACTGTTTTCTGACCATGCCAAACGTGGCAACCGCGGCCTGTAGCCAGTTCTGGAACCTGCGTGGTTATCAGAACACGGCTATTGCCGCCTGTGCGACCGGAAATATGGTGATTGGTGATGCCTGGGAAGCCATCCGTAACGGGCGCGCCACGATGATGCTGGCTGGCTCCGGTGAATCCCTGACCACCGATTACGCCATCTGGAATATTGATGTACTGGGGGCGTTGTGCAAAGAACCACAGGACCCAACCAAAGCCTGCTGCCCGTTTAGCGCAGAGCGTAACGGTTTTGTACTCTCTGAAGGTGCTGCCGTTTTGTGTCTGGAAGAACGTGACAGCGCGCTGGCGCGCGGAGCCACTATTCTTGGTGAAATCACGGGCTACGCCAATTTCTCCGATGCTTTTGACTTTACCTCTCCGGCAGAAGACTGCCTGGCGCGTGTACAGACGATTAATCGCGCACTGGCGCAGGCAGGGCTGGAGCCGCATCAGCTGGATTATATTAACGCGCACGGTACATCCACGCCGCTTAACGATCTTAACGAAACACAGGCAATGAAAATGGCCCTGGGTCGTGCGGCCTATGACATCCCGGTTTCCAGCACCAAATCCTATTCTGGCCATCTGATCGCCGCTGCGGGCAGTTTTGAAAGCATTATCTGCCTGCAGGCAATGGAGCACGGCATTATGCCTGCTACGGCGAACCTGAAAGTACCCGATCCGCAGTGCGATCTGGACTATATCGCCGAGGGCCATCGTCGTGGCGAGATCCGCCGTACGTTGAATATGAGCTTTGGTTTCGGTGGTGCCAACGCTGCACTGGTGCTGGAGAGACACGTGTGAGAACGCTCGTCTATACCCTCAACGATGCGCATCAGTGGGCGGCTTTTTCCGGTGACTATAACCCGGTGCATTTTGACCTTGCGCGGGGAGACGGTCAGCTCACCATCCACGGTATGCGGGCGTTGCTGGATGTGAAATCGGCGCTCAGCGGCGAAGGACTGGATGACTCCTCTTCGCTTAAGTGCACTGTGAGGCTGCGTCGCCCATTGCGTTACGGTACGCCTTATCAGCTTACCCAGGACACCAGGCGAACGGCAGCAATGAATGTGACCGATTCCACTGACGGGCAGACCTGTCTTTCCTGCCAGTTCACCGCGCTGAACAATGACGAAGAGGTCGCTCCGGTTAGCATAAGTACGTTGGATGCATACGAGCTGGCACGCCTGGAACAGACCTTTTCGCCGCTGCTCCCACAAGCGCAGCAATGGCAATTTCTTGATGCGCTACTGTTTCGTCATTTGATTCACGACGCTGCGCTGCTGCGCCAGGAGGTGATAGCTACCAGCTTACCCACTGGCGCGACACTCGACGCGGTTTTCTCTCAATGCCAGGTTGTTCAGACCCATCAGGAGCTGGTGTTTGATCGCCGCCTGCTGGCGTCCTGGACGCCTGGAGGATTTACACACCCGCTGGAAATCGGTGTTTTGCCTGCACTGGTGGTTGGAGATGTTGAAAGCGGTGCCGTTGTGCGCATCGCTGCCACCATTTGCCAGGAAAATATCCGTATCAGCAATGCAATCACGCTAAAAATCAGCCAACTGGCTACCAACTAAAAAGATAACACTATGAAAAATTACGATTCGATCTACGCCAAAGTAAGTGAAATGATCTGCGATGCTAAGGACCTGGACGCAGAAGATCTCAATGCCGATGCGCCGTTGACCGCACTGGCTCTCGATAGTCTCGATTATGTGGAGTTGATGATCCTTGCCAAGCGCGAGTTTGGGCTGACGTTAACGCCAGAACTGTTTACAAAGCATCCAATGATGACGTTGCGTGAACTGTGTGAGTACATTGAAAAAGAGACGGCGGCTTGAGATGACGCAAAAATGGGTTCTGGTCACGGGAGGTAGCCGGGGCATTGGCCAGGCACTGGTGACAGGTTTACTGCCGCAGTGGAATGTTGTTTTCACCGGGCGTAGTGAGGAAGGTATTGCGCGTACGCTCGAACTTGCGCACAACGTGCAGAGTACTCACTGGGTCAAAGGTTATAGCTGTGACGGTAAAGACGAACAGCGCGTGGGTGAGCTGGCACAGCAGATGCTTGATGAATATGGTGCGCCTGCGGCCATCGTCCATAATGCCGGCATTGCCAGAGATGCCCTGCATATTCACCAGGATGCAGAAGTATGGCGAGATGTGCTGGATAATAATCTTATCTCACTGGTTAACTGGAACCGGCTTTTGCTACCTGCGATGATGATGCAAGGTGAAGGCTCGGTCGTGATGATGTCTTCAGTGACGGCTATTCGTGGCAACAGCGGTCAGACTGCTTATGCCGCCAGTAAGGCCGCCATGATGGGCATTGCACGTTCTCTGGCGAGAGAAGTGGGGCGTTTTGGTATCCGCGTAAACTGCCTGGCACCGGGTCTTATCGAAAGTGATATGACTCAGGCTATTCCTGAGGCGAAGCTTAAGGCTATGCGCCAGGAAATCCCGTTGCGTCGTCTTGGTCTTGCTGAGGAGGTTACGGGTTCGGTTGCTTTCCTTATTGGCGACAACAGCCGCTACCTTACAGGGCAGACACTGGTGCTGGACGGTGGACTCTCTGCCTGACGGTGTTAAACAGCCGCGCCGTTCGTGCGCGGCTTATCCCTTCTTATGTATACCCGTATTCCATACTTTGTTCACAATTCCTCAGCCTAAATCGCTGGCGTATATGCTATCAGCGGCATCATGATGGCATTGCATACCCATTCTGCTACGAGGTCTTTTAAGTTGCCTGCACTGTTCAGGCTGCGCCGTTTACTTTAATACCAATCCTGTCTGACTGAGCGCTGCATCACCGCAAATCAGATGAATTATCCCCACCTTAGTATTATCACGACATTTATCTTAATGGTTTTTCCTGAGGAACGCTATGAATGTCTAAAAACAACCTATTAAGCCGAGGTGTTGCTTATAAATTGAATGT
>JALAGK010000140.1 GCA_022712475.1 Enterobacteriaceae bacterium | reverse complement strand
GGCAGGGTAGTCCATGCCTGTTAATGGCCATCACCCCGTGTCCGATCGCGGCCTGGTTACAGACGCTCAGAACTGGAACGACAAAACGGATTGGGAGCAGGCCCGAAAGCGACTTCATTTCTCACGCCTGGAGCAGAGCTGGCAAGAGATTTCGAATATTACAAGATTCAAACTAAGGTAAGTTAAGAATGCAGTTCAGGTAACTTAGCATGGCTGGCACCGGGCGTCCAGCGGTCCGCAGAAATTTCGGACCACCAGACGCACCGGCGGAGATGCTTTACGCCAGGTTAGCGTCCAGGAACTCTTTAAGCTGCCCTTTAGACAGTGCGCCCACTTTCGTGGCCGCGACTTCACCATTTTTGAACAACAGCAGCGTCGGGATACCACGAATGCCGTATTTCGGCGCCGTACCCGGATTCTGGTCGATATTCAGTTTGGCAACGGTCAGTTTACCTTCATATTCAGTGGCAATTTCATCCAGAATCGGGGCAATCATTTTGCAAGGACCACACCACTCTGCCCAGAAATCAACCAAAATCAACCCTTCTGCCTTAAGTACGTCCGTGTCAAAACTGTCATCAGTCAGGTGAATAATTTTATCGCTCATACTTAACTCCACAGGATTATGCCTGGCTTTGCTGGTGTAAATTTAAGCTGTGCCACATAATCGTGCACAGTGCAAATTATGACGATGGGGCGCAGCCTTTACATCAGTCAGGTTGACTTTATTTCAACGGATACGCTTTCGTAAAGCAATAATAAGCTGATATTCTACCACACTATGAGCAAAACACATTTAACTGAACAGAAGTTTTCCGACTTCGCCCTGCACCCGAAGGTTGTTGAAGCCCTTGAAAAGAAAGGCTTTTACAACTGCACCCCTATTCAGGCTCTGGCACTTCCGCTGACCCTTGCGGGCCGCGACGTAGCCGGACAGGCGCAAACCGGTACTGGCAAAACGATGGCGTTTCTGACGTCAACGTTTCATTATTTACTCTCGCATCCAGCGCCAGAAGGTCGCCAGACGAATCAGCCGCGTGCCTTGATCATGGCACCCACGCGCGAACTGGCGGTGCAGATTCACTCTGACGCTGAGCCACTTGCGCAGGCCACAGGCCTGAAGCTCGGCCTCGCCTATGGCGGTGACGGCTACGATAAACAGCTTAAAGTGCTGGAAAGCGGCGTCGATATCCTTATCGGCACCACTGGTCGCCTTATTGATTATACCAAGCAAAACCATATTAACCTCGGCGCCATCCAGGTGGTGGTGCTCGACGAAGCCGACCGCATGTATGACCTCGGCTTTATTAAAGACATTCGTTGGCTGTTCCGTCGCATGCCAGCAGCTGACCAGCGCCTCAATATGCTGTTTTCCGCCACGCTGTCTTACCGCGTACGCGAACTGGCGTTCGAACAAATGAACAACGCCGAGTACGTGGAAGTCGAGCCAGAGCAGAAAACGGGCCATCGCATCAAAGAAGAGCTGTTCTATCCTTCCAATGAAGAAAAGATGCGCCTGCTGCAAACGCTGATTGAAGAAGAGTGGCCGGATCGCGCCATTGTGTTTGCCAATACCAAGCACCGCTGTGAAGACATCTGGGGCCATCTGGCCGCCGACGGTCACCGCGTGGGTCTACTGACCGGTGACGTGGCACAGAAAAAACGTCTGCGCATTCTTGAAGAGTTCACCCAGGGCGACCTGGATATCCTGGTAGCGACCGACGTTGCCGCCCGTGGTTTGCATATTCCGGCCGTAACGCACGTCTTTAACTACGACCTGCCGGACGACTGTGAGGACTACGTGCACCGCATTGGCCGTACCGGTCGCGCGGGTGCCAGCGGTCACTCTATCAGCCTTGCCTGTGAAGAGTACGCGCTGAACCTGCCCGCGATTGAAACCTACATCGGTCACGCTATCCCGGTCAGTAAATACAATCCGGATGCGCTGATGAGCGAATTGCCGCCGCCAAAACGCCTGGTGCGTAACCGCTCCGGCAACGGCCCGCGTCGCAACAATAACTCACGCAATCGCCGCCGTACGGGTTAATACAGCATGCTGAATACGTCCTCGCTCTATGCGGCAATTGACCTTGGCTCCAACAGCTTTCATATGCTGGTGGTACGCGAAGTCGCAGGAAGTATTCAGACACTGACCCGCGTCAAACGTAAAGTCCGACTGGCCGCGGGTCTGGACAGCAGCAACCGACTGTCACAAGAAGCGATGGAGCGCGGCTGGCAGTGTCTGCAGCTGTTCTCAGAAAGACTTCAAGACATTCCTCAGGCGCAAATCCGCGTCGTTGCTACCGCCACCCTGCGCCTTGCCACCAACGCGGACACCTTCATTGAGCGTGCCGAAACGCTTCTTGGCTGCCCGATTCAGGTTATCAGCGGCGAAGAAGAAGCCCGCCTGATTTATCAGGGCGTGGCGCACACCACCGGCGGTGATGACCGTCGCTTAGTGGTGGATATTGGTGGCGCCAGCACGGAATTAGTGACCGGCACAGGGGCACAGGCCACCTCGCTGTTCAGCCTGCCAATGGGCTGTGTCACCTGGCTTGAGCGTTACTTTGCCGACCGTTCTTTGACCAAAGAAAACTTTGCCGCGGCCGAGCAGGCCGCGCGCGACGTGCTGCGCCCGCAGGTTGATGAGTTGCGCTATCACGGTTGGAAAGTCTGCGTAGGCGCCTCCGGCACTGTGCAGGCATTGCAAGAAATTATGATGGCGCAGGGCATGGATGAGCGAATTACGCTGCTGAAACTCCAGCAGCTGAAACAACGCGCCATTCAGTGCGGACGCCTTGAAGAACTTGAGATTGAAGGTCTGACACTTGAGCGTGCGCTGGTGTTCCCAAGTGGGCTTGCCATCCTGATTGCGGTGTTTACCGAGCTGGGTATTGAGAGCATGACGCTTGCCGGTGGCGCACTGCGCGAAGGGCTGGTCTACGGCATGCTGCACCTGGCGGTCGATCAGGACATTCGCAGCCGTACGCTACGCAACATTCAGCGCCGTTTTATGGTCGATGTCGCTCAGGCAACACGCGTGGAAAACCTGGCCAGAACGCTGGCGCAGCAGGTTTCTCCCGAATGGGAACTGGATGCGTTAAGCCTGGAATTGTTGAGTAGCGCCTGCCTGTTGCATGAAATTGGCCTGAGTATCGATTTTAAGCAGGCTCCCCAGCATGCTGCCTATCTGGTGCGCAATCTCGACTTGCCTGGCTTCACGCCAGCACAGAAAACGCTACTGGCAACACTGCTCCTCAACCAGACTAACCCGGTAGACCTCTCTTCCCTGCACCAGCAAAACGCAGTTCCACCGCGTGCAGCCGAACACCTTTGTCGTTTGCTGCGCCTGGCCATCATTTTTGCCAGCAGGCGTCGCGATGACTGTGTGCCCGCGCTGACGTTGAAGACCGAAGGCGAAACGCTTCACATGACGCTACCGGAATGCTGGCTAAGCGGCCATCCGCTTGGTGCGGAAATGCTGAGCCAGGAAGTGCTGTGGCAAAGCTACGTGCACTGGCCTCTGGACGTCAACGCCTGACCCCTCGCCGCGCGACAGGCATCAGCCGCCGCGCGATTTCGCCAGCATCGCCCGGATATTTGCAACGTTAGCCTGCCCTTTCTGCATGCGTTCCTGCGCGGTTACGACTTTACGCTCCTGCTCCCACTGCAGATCATCCTGCGGCAGCTCTAACAGAAAGCGGCTGGGTTCAGGGCGCACCAGCTCGCCGTACTGGCGGCGCTCTTTGCACAATGTAAAGGTCAGCTCTTTCTGGGCGCGGGTAATACCCACGTAGGCCAGACGCCGCTCCTCATCAATATTGTCTTCATCAATGCTGCTCTGGTGCGGCAACAGCCCTTCTTCCATACCCACCAGATAAACGTACGGGAACTCAAGTCCTTTTGAAGCATGTAACGTCATCAGCTGCACCTGGTCGACATCTTCATCACTCTCGCCGCGTTCCATCATATCGCGCAGCGTAAAGCGCGTGACCACCTGGGTGAGCGTCATCGGCTCTTCCAGCTCGCTGCCTTCAAGCATTTCGGTCATCCAGCCAAACAGCGTGTTGACGTTTTTCATGCGCATTTCAGCGGCAGTCGGGCTCGGCGAAGTTTCATAGAGCCATGACTCGTAATCAATGCCGCGAATCAAATCACGCACGGCGGCCACCGGCTCGCGCTCCGCCAGTTGGGCGATTTCGCCAAGCCACGAAGTAAAGCGCTGTAGCGCGTCCAGACCGCGTCCAGTCAGCGTCTGACCCAGCCCCAAATCAAAACTGGCGTTAAACATACTCTTATTGCGCTGGGTGGACCATTCGCCCAACTTTTGCAGCGTAGCCGGCCCAATTTCGCGCCGCGGAGTATTAACAATGCGCTGAAAGGCGCTGTCGTCATCGGGATTGGTCAGCACACGCAGGTAAGCCAGCAAATCCTTAATTTCCGGGCGCGAAAAGAAGGACGTACCGCCAGAAATACGATACGGAATACGGTTTTGCATCAGCAGTTTTTCAAACACCCGCGACTGGTGATTACCGCGATACAGGATGGCGTAATCTTTGTACTGGGTTTTGTTGATGAAGTGATGGGCAATAAGCTCGCCGGTAACGCGCTCAGCCTCATGCTCTTCATGGTTTGCCGTCACCACTTTTAACTCTGTACCGTAGCCCAGCTCAGAGAACAGCCGTTTTTCAAAGACGTGCGGATTATTGGCAATCAGGATATTTGCCGCCTTCAGGATGCGTCCGGAAGAACGGTAGTTTTGCTCAAGCTTTATCACCCGCAGCGCCGGGAAATCCTGACTCAGTAGTACCAGGTTCTGAGGCCGCGCGCCGCGCCAGGAGTAAATAGACTGGTCATCATCGCCCACGACGGTAAAGCGCGCCCGCGCACCCACAAGCAGCTTTACCAGTTCGTACTGACTGGTGTTGGTATCCTGATATTCATCCACCAGCAAATAACGAATACGGTTTTGCCAGCGTTCACGCACCTCTTCATTGCGCTGCAACAGCAGCGTTGGCAACATAATCAGGTCGTCAAAGTCGAGCACATTACAGGCTTTAAGG
>JALAGK010000139.1 GCA_022712475.1 Enterobacteriaceae bacterium | reverse complement strand
TGCCAACGTTGCGGAAGCACTGAAGCCGGTAATGGAGAAGGTTGATGCGCTTCAGGCGAATCACAACAAGTTGGCAGAGACCCTTACTGCCAACTCCCGCGCCGAAGAAAAAACCAAACGCGATGCCGTCGCTAAAGTGCATGGCGAGGTGGTAGCCAATGCGCTCTCAGGTGATGCGCTTGACGCAATGTATAAATCACTGGGTGAATCAGCCCCGCTGGGGACCAATTCAGGGCAGCAGCAGAAAGAAACCGGTGCACCAGACCCGGCAGCTTATTTCGGGGAGGCTAAATAATGTCACGTTATCGCCGCGTCAATATTGACGGTAAATCACTCTACAAAACGGAAACACGTACAGCGGCTACGGAGCTATTACCTGGGACTGCCGCTGTTATTAATGCTGATGACCAGTTCGCACAGGCAACAGCGTTAACCGGGCGTCTGTACATCATTGACAGTGCATATCATCAGGGGCTAGGCATTCGTGACGCTGTGCCGGCTGGTGATTCTGCCGAGGGTAACTACGTCGAAGAGGGTCGCGAGCTGGCATTATTGTGCGTTGCTGGTGACTACAAAAAAGATGACCCCGTAAAGCTTGGTGCGAACGGCCAGTTTACCAAGGCGACAGCCGATACCGATTCAGTCATCGGCTACAGCCAGGACGACGCCACTATCGCCGCCAACACTACCGATTTCATCCGCGTGCGTATGCGTGTCGGCACTGCCGCTTAATCAGGAGATAAACAATGTATTTTACCGCTGAAACACTGGCAACAAACAGCCGACTGCGCGGTCACTGGAGCGAGCTATGGGCGAACCGCAATATCTGGAACGCTCAACATGACATGATGGTGAATGCTTTCCGTGGGCAGATGTCGGCTGAAATGCTCGCCGCAAACGCCATTGGCGGCCTGACGCGTGAATTCTGGGCGGAGATTGACCGCCAGATTATTCAGATGCGAGACCAGGAAGAGGGCATGGAGATCATCAATGACCTCATGGGCGTTCAGACCGTTTTGCCGATTGGCAAGACGGCAAAACTATACAACATGATTGGCGATATTGCTGATGATGTGTCAATCAGCATTGATGGGCAGGCTCCGTATTCATTTGACCATACCGAATACGATAGCGACGGTGATCCGGTGCCGGTGTTCACTGCTGGCTATGGCGTTAACTGGCGTCATGCTGCGGGGCTGAGCACTGTTGGCATTGATCTTGCTCTTGATTCTCAGGCTGCAAAGATGCGCAAGTTCCACAAAAAGCGCGTTGATTACTACCTCAATGGTAGTGACCGAATTTCCGTTGATGGTCTCAAGGGGCAAGGCATCCGTAATCACCGCAACACCGTGAAAATCAATCTCGGTACTGGTGCTGGTGGAGCAAACATCGACCTAACCACTGCAGAACCGGCGCAACTACTGGCGTTCTTTGGCCCAACAGGCGCGTTTGGCATGGCTGCGCGTGAAAACAAAGTTGCAGCCTATGACGTGCTTTGGGTTAGCTCTGAAATCTGGGCGAACATGAGCAAACCGTATCTTGTTGATATCAACACGGGGACGAATGCCTTACTGAGCGGTACGGTTGCTGATGCTATCTCTAAGTTCATCCCGGCTAAATCCATCCGGCCAACATTTGCCCTGAAAGGTAATGAATTCTTCGGCTATCAGCGTCGTCAGGATGTAATTTCTCCGCTGGTTGGTATGGCTGTTGGTGTTGTTCCACTTCCACGCCCGATGCCGCAGAGCAACTATAACTTCCAGATTATGTCTGCTGAGGGCTTGCAGATTAAGCGCGATGGCGACGGTCTGTCTGGTGTTATCTACGGCGCCAACCTGGCGTAAGGGGGAATTATTTATGGCAGACAAATATCAGGTAATTCGTCCGTGGCACGGCGTGAAAATTGGTGATGTTGTAGAGTTTGAAAAGCTTCATCCATCCCTGAAATCGCATGTGATTAAGTTATCAGTCGCCAGCGCTGGCGCTTTAACCCCGGCAACGTCAGATGCTGGTACTGATGCAAAGACCAGGAAGGAAGCGATTATCAAGCGTCTGGAGGAGCTTGGTATTGAACACAAGGGTAATCTCGGAGTTGAGCGATTATCTGAGTTACTACCAGAAGGGGAATTGCAGAAACTTTTCCCGGACGAATAAGCCGCCAGAAATTAGCGGCTTTTTTATTGCCCTCAGCAGAGGGCTTTAATTTGAGGCTCGCATGATTACTACAGCACAGGCTGGTGAATACCTCGACTCTGTAGGCATCGCGCTACCTGAGTTCATTTTAAAGGCGCTGGTGGAGCAGGCAAACAGCATTCAGGAATGCCTTGATGCGTATTACTCACCAGCAACCGCGCTACTTATTCAGATGTACCTGCTGGGATTGATGGGGCTGGGCCAGGGCGATAAATACATTAGCTCTCAATCAGCCCCGTCAGGTGCGTCGCGTTCGTTCCGTTATCAGTCATTTGCTGACCGCTGGAAAGGTTCGCTTTATCTGCTGCGAAGTCTGGACAAGCACGGTTGCGCGAATGACTTGATACCTGCTGACCCAACAGTGACCCCGGCTTTTGCCGGTATCTGGATCGGAAAGGGTGGTTGCATGTGCGGGGATAAGTGATGGAATGGACATTTGTTAATGATGGCCTGCCACAGCC
>JALAGK010000138.1 GCA_022712475.1 Enterobacteriaceae bacterium | reverse complement strand
TTGCGTGTGTATGAGGGTGATCCGCTGGGCGTGGGCGGTGAGTCAGGTTGCGGTAACTCGACCTTTGCACGTGCAATCATTGGACTGGTTAAAGCCAGCGGGGGGCGTGTGGCGTGGCAAGGGCGCGATCTGCTCGGCAAGCATGCCGAACAGTGGCGCAATGTACGCAGAGATATTCAGATGATCATTCAGGACCCGCTGGCGTCGCTTAACCCTCGCATGACCATCGGTGAAATCATTGCAGAGCCGCTGCGCACTTATCACCCGAAAATGCCGCGCCAGCAGGTCAAAGACAAAGTGAAGGAAATGATGATGCGAGTCGGGCTATTACCGAACCTCATCAACCGTTACCCACACGAGTTTTCTGGTGGCCAGTGCCAACGTATCGGTATTGCGCGGGCGCTGATTCTGGAGCCGAAGTTGATTATCTGTGATGAACCGGTATCGGCGTTGGATGTTTCCATTCAGGCGCAGGTGGTGAATCTGCTGCAAACGTTGCAGCGTGAAATGGGGCTGTCGCTGATTTTTATCGCCCATGACCTGGCGGTCGTGAAGCACATCTCGGACCGCGTATTGGTGATGTACCTGGGCCACGCGGTGGAGTTAGGTGCTTACGATGAGGTTTACAGTAATCCGCTGCACCCTTACACCCGGGCGTTGATGTCCGCGGTGCCCGTACCTGACCCGGATAAAGAGCGTGATAAGACTATTCAGCTGCTGGAAGGGGAGTTGCCGTCTCCGATTAATCCACCGTCAGGTTGCGTGTTCCGTACCCGCTGTCCGATAGCTGGGCCTGAGTGTGCGCTCACGCGCCCGCTGCTGGAAGGAAACTTTCGCCACGCGGTGTCGTGCCTGAAAGTGGACCCGCTGTAAGTCAGGGCGATGGTGGGCGTGTATGTGCAGAATCCACGCGTATAGTTAGCCTAAAAAAGGCCAGCATCGCGCTGGCCTCTTCTTTACCCATGGAGGCTTATTCGCGCCACAGAATATGGCAAACTTTGTGGCTCTTTTCACGGCACAACAGCACGCGGGCAAAAATATCGTTAATTTCACCGCCATCTTCGTCAGCCAGACCAATCACGACTTCAGAAAAGAAATCCGGGTTCAGATCGAAATCAACGTGCTCCGCCCAGTCTTCGGAAGGATCGAACAATTCCGCGCCGCCACGCTCTTCAAACTGCAGATTAAACAGAATGATATCAGCTGGCTCCAGGTTATCAGGGGCCAGCTCGAGGAAAATATCGTAAGCCTGCTCCAGCGTGTCATCTTCGCTCAGGCGGTTATTCAGATCCATATCCATCATGATTACCAGTTTATTATCAGCTGTTGGGCACGTTTTACAGTAATGGGCTGAAGAAGTAAAACAGTCGCTCAACAATGCGCTGCCAGAGCGGGCGCTTGAGCCATTGCTTCTCATCAACCAACCTTGAGTGCGAAATATAGTCGTCCTGGACCGCAGCCAGATCGCTGCCAAAACCGTCGTCGTCAATCACCAGTGTGATTTCGAAATTAAGCCACAGGCTGCGCATATCCAGGTTTACGGTGCCGACCAGGCTCAACTGACCGTCAACCAGCACACTTTTAGTGTGCAGCAAACCGCCCTCAAACTGATAAATTTTAACGCCAGCAGCCAGCAGCTCGCTGAAGAAAGCGCGGCTTGCCCAGCCTACCAGCAAGGAGTCATTCTTGTAAGGTACGATAATGCTGACATCCACGCCGCGTTGGGCAGCGGTGCAGATGGCGTGCAGCAGATCGTCACTCGGCACAAAGTAGGGCGTAGTCATCACCAGATGCTTCTGCGCCGCGTAAACGGAGGTCAGCAGCGCCTGGTGAATCAAATCTTCCGGGAAACCGGGCCCAGAAGCGATAGTCTGAATGGTGTGGCCACTGGCTTGTTCAAACGGCATCACGTTGGCATCCGGCGGCGGCGGTAAAATACGCTTGCCGGTCTCAATTTCCCAGTCGCAGGAGTAAATCACGCCCATTGAGGTCGCGACCGGGCCTTCCATACGTGCCATCAAATCAACCCATTGACCGACACCCGCATCCTGCTTGAAATAGCGCGGATCAACCAGATTCATACTGCCGGTGTAGGCGATATAGTTATCGATGAGCACCATTTTTCGATGCTGGCGCAAATCCATACGGCGCAAAAAAACGCGCAGCAGACTGACCTGGAGCGCTTCGACAACTTCTACACCTGCGTTGCGCATCATGCCGGCCCAGGGGCTACGAAAGAAGTCCACGCTGCCTGCTGAATCCAACATCAGACGGCAGTGTACCCCGCGGCGTGCTGCTGCCATCAGCGTCTCTGCCACCTGATCTGCCATGCCGCCCGGCTGCCAGATATAAAACACCATCTCAATATTGTGATGGGCTAGCTGTATATCACGTATTAGCGCCTGCATGACATCATCAGACGTGGTAAGGAGCTGTAGTTGATTGCCTTTGACTTCGCCAATGCCCTGGCGCCGCTCGCATAACTCAAACAGCGAGCGTGCGACATCACTGCTTTCGGTGGCGAAAATATGCTTGCTGGCTTTCAGGTCGCTGAGCCACTTTGCGGTTGAGGGCCACATCGCACGGGCGCGCTCGGCACGGCGTTTACCAAGATTAAGTTCACCAAGTGACAGATAAGCGATAATTCCGACCAGCGGCAGAATATAGATGATTAGCAGCCAGGCCATAGCAGAAGGGACCGCCCGGCGCTTCATCAGAATACGCAGGGTTATGCCCGCTATCAGTAACCAATAGCCTAAAATGAGCAGCCAACTTACCACTGTATAGAAGGTTGTCATATTCCGTAAAATCCTTTCATAAGCGCGCCAGTTAAGGCAAGCAGGCGCGTATGGCCCAGGCAGTAGTGTGCACTGTCAGCCGCTATCATCATGTGTATCCCAAATTTGTTGGCCCAGTTATCGCGCACAGCCGCTGTTTTCCTGAAACCAGAATGCCTTAGCGTTTAAAATGGGGGAGTGTTAAGAGTGTACGCACAACGGCGCGCCCAGCAAGTGAAAACAGGAAGAAACGGCTGGTTTAGGGTCAGGATGGGTCTATAATGGGACATTGTTTTTTGAAAGAGTGGTAAAAATGAGGCGTAGTCGAACGGAAGTCGGGCGCTGGCGTATGGTGCGTCAGGCTCAACGGCGTAAGTCACGCTGGCTGGAAGCTCAGTCGCGTCGCAACATACGCATTCATGCCATCAGGAAGTGCCTTGTGAACAGACAGCGTCTGTCGCTGATGTTTTCTATTCACTATCTTTGAGTGCATAAGCCAGAGCACCGTTATCGGTGCTCTGACTGTAAATTATCTGCTTTACCCCTTCACATCCCGTTTCGGCACATACTGTCGCCAAATCAGGCCTGGAGCGTTGGAACACGAGACACAGAACGATCTGAGAAAGGGTTTCACCGAGACGCTGGCGTAGACCCCCGCAGCGATATACGGATCGTCATTTGCCCAAGCCTGGGCGGCCTCAAGTGAGTCAAACTCGGCAATTACCGTTGAGCCGGTATAACCCGCGGGGCCAGGATCGTTGCTGTCCACGGCGGGCATGGGGCCTGCGGTAATCAGGCGTCCCTCGTCGTGCAACAGTTCAAGGCGGGCCAGATGCGCCGGGCGAGCCGCCAGACGCTTTTCCAGAGAATCGGCGGTATCTTCAGCGTAAATCACATACAGCACGGGGATGGCTCCTTTGGTCATCATTTTCCCGGGTACGTTAAGTGAAAGTTATGTGACACGCAATGGAAAGATAAGCGTCTTGCTAAAGGCGTAACATTTACAGGGGAAATGGCGGTGATTGCACCGTAAAGTTCAGTCATTTCATTGGGTGTTATTGAATATGATTGCTATTTGCATTTAAAATTACGCCCTCGCAATACTACCGGGACGATTATGACCGTAATGACCCTTGAACCTCCTCGCCAGTTTCCATGGCCCGCTCTGCTGTCAGTGGGTTTGCATGGAGCTGTTGTGGCGGGGCTGCTGTATGCCTCGGTAAACCAGACGGTACAAATGCCCGCACCTTCGCCACAGGCAATCAGCGTGACGATGGTTGCGCCTGAAGCGCTGGAACCGCCGCAGGCGGCCCCTGCACCGCAACCGGTGGCCGAGCCAGAACCTGAGCCAGAACCTGAACCGATTCCTGAACCACCCAAAGAAGCGCCGGTCGTTATCCATAAGCCCAAACCCAAGCCCAAGCCAAAACCGAAACCGGTCAAAAAGGTCGAGCAGCCGAAGCAAGATGTTAAACGTGATGAGCCGCGTCCAGCATCACCGTTTGATAACAATACTGCGACTCGCACAACGGCAAACGCGCCGCGTACTACGCCAGGCACTGCCGCCCCAAGTGCAGCGGCTCCCAGCGGACCACGGGCGTTAAGCCGCAACCAGCCGCAGTACCCACAGCGTGCGTATGCGCTGCGTATGGAAGGGCAGGTGCGGGTGAAGTTTGACGTTTCGAGTGACGGCCGTGTTGAAAACGTCTCGATTCTTTCTGCCAAACCGGCCAACATGTTTGACCGCGAAGTGAAGCAGGCGATGCGTAAATGGCGCTACGAAACCGGTAAGCCAGGTAAGGGGTTGGTAGTGAATATTGTCTTTCGTATTAACGGTGGCGCGACGGTAAACTAAGCCGCGCTGCTAAAAAAACCCGCCTGCGTGCGGGTTTTTTATTTGCGAACGTACATCCGAACCCTCCTAACCTGCGTCAGGCTATACAGGCGTGCACATATGCCGCGCGGTGAAGACGAATGTTATGCACCAATGGCAATAAAAAAGCCACCTGACGGTGGCTTCATTACTTACTCGGCTAGCGGAATGGCTCGCGGACGCCCATCGCTGTCGACAGCAACGTAAATGAAGATTGCCTCCGTTGCCTTATAACGTTGACCTACTGGTTCGGTGGAAACCTTCTTCACCCATACTTCCACATTAATGGTAATTGAGCTGTTACCGCGCTTGACGCAGCGTGCATAGCAACACACTACATCACCCACAGCGACCGGTTTAAGGAATGTCATGCCGTCTACGCGCACGGTCACTACGCGCCCCATCGCTATTTCTTTGGCCAGAATGGCGCCGCCCATGTCCATTTGCGACATCAGCCAGCCGCCAAAAATATCGCCGTTGGCGTTAGTGTCAGCAGGCATGGCTAGCGTGCGCAGCACCAACTCCCCCTGCGGACTTT